>NZ_JBSVXG010000104.1:0-20623 GCF_054070595.1 Pseudomonas sp. SDO55104_S430
TACAGCTAATCGGATTCTGTAGGAGCGAGGCTTGCCCGCGAAAAACATTTGCGAACAACAAAAAATCCCCTGAAATCCCCCAATTCCCTGTCCATGCAAAAGTTGGAAAGCTTTTTGCAATAACCCCCGTGCGCCTGTTTCCGGCGTCAAAAGTTTGCTTCACGTCACGGGGTATTTCGGTGGATCGGTCTCAATTAATCAGCAGTGCTCGCAGCAACGTGGCAGAGCTCAGTCGCGGCAATCTGGGTGTGCCGTTGCTGTTGCTGGTCATGCTGGCGATGATGATGCTGCCGGTGCCGCCGTTCCTGCTGGACGTGTTCTTCACCTTTAACATCGCCTTGTCGATTGTCGTGCTGCTGGTCTGCGTGTACGCGCTGCGGCCGCTGGACTTCGCGGTGTTCCCGACCATTCTGCTGGTGGCGACCCTGTTGCGACTGGCGCTGAACGTGGCTTCCACCCGGGTGGTGATGCTCCACGGCCAAGACGGTCACGCCGCCGCCGGTAAGGTGATCCAGGCCTTCGGTGAAGTGGTGATCGGCGGTAACTACGTGGTCGGTATCGTGGTCTTCGCGATCCTGATGATCATCAACTTCGTCGTGGTGACCAAGGGTGCCGGGCGTATTTCCGAGGTGAGCGCGCGTTTCACCCTCGATGCGATGCCCGGCAAACAGATGGCGATCGACGCCGACCTCAACGCAGGTCTCATCGATCAGAACCAGGCCAAGGCCCGTCGTGCTGAAGTCGCCCAGGAAGCCGAGTTCTATGGCTCCATGGACGGTGCCAGCAAATTCGTTCGCGGTGACGCCATCGCCGGCCTGCTGATTCTGTTCATCAACCTGATCGGCGGTATGGCGGTCGGTATCTTCCAGCACAACATGACCTTCGGTGACGCCGGCAGGGTGTACGCGCTTTTGACCATTGGTGACGGTTTGGTGGCGCAATTGCCATCACTGTTGTTATCTACAGCAGCAGCCATCATGGTGACCCGTGCTTCCGGATCGGAAGACATGGGCAAACAGATCAATCGTCAGATGTTCGCCTCGCCCAAGGCGTTGGCCGTGGCGGCGGGTTTGATGGCAGTGATGGGCCTGGTGCCCGGCATGCCGCACATCTCCTTCCTCAGCATGGCGGCCCTGGCGGCCGGCGGCGCTTACCTGTTCTGGAAAAAGCAGAACCAGGTCAAGGTGCAGGCGCTGGAAGAGGTCAAGCGTCAGCAGGAACTGCTGCCATCGCCGGCCCGCGCCCAGGAAACCAAGGAGCTGGGCTGGGATGACGTGACGCCGATCGACATGATCGGCCTGGAAGTGGGCTACCGCCTGATTCCGCTGGTGGACCGCAATCAGGGTGGTCAGTTGCTGGCGCGGATCAAGGGCGTGCGCAAGAAGCTGTCCCAGGACCTGGGCTTCCTGATGCCGACCGTGCACATTCGCGACAACCTCGACCTGGCGCCAAGCGCCTATCGCTTGACCCTGATGGGGGTGATTCTGGCCGAAGCCGAGATCTATCCGGATCGCGAACTGGCGATCAACCCGGGGCAGGTCTACGGCACGCTCAACGGCATCACCGCCAAAGATCCGGCTTTCGGGCTGGAGGCGGTGTGGATCGAAATCAGCCAGCGTGCCCAGGCGCAATCGCTGGGCTACACCGTGGTCGATGCCAGTACGGTAGTGGCGACTCACCTGAACCAGATTCTGTACAAACACTCCAGCGAGCTGATTGGCCACGAGGAAGTGCAGCAGTTGATGCAACTGCTGGCGAAAAATTCGCCGAAACTGGCCGAAGAACTGGTACCGGGCGTGTTGTCGCTGTCGCAACTGCTCAAGGTTCTGCAGGCGTTGCTGGCCGAACAGGTGCCGGTTCGCGACATTCGCAGCATCGCCGAAGCCATCGCGAACAACGCTTCCAAGAGTCAAGATACCGCCGCATTGGTGGCCGCGGTTCGCGTCGGCGTATCCCGCGCAATCGTGCAAAGCATTGTAGGCACTGACTCGGAGCTGCCAGTGATCACGCTGGAGCCAAGGTTGGAACAGATTTTGCTCAATAGTCTGCAGAAGGCAGGACAAGGCTCGGAAGAGGGCGTTCTGCTTGAGCCAAGCATGGCTGAGAAGCTGCAACGTTCGTTGATCGAAGCAGCACAGCGGCAGGAGATGCAAGGTCAGCCGGTGATTCTGCTGGTGGCCGGTCCGGTTCGCGCGATGCTCTCGCGTTTTGGCCGGCTGGCAGTGCCGGGCATCCATGTATTGGCCTACCAGGAAATTCCGGACAACAAGCAAGTGACCATCGTTGCGACAGTAGGGCCCAACGGCTGAGGGTAGTGATTCATGCAAGTTAAGCGTTTTTTCGCCGCCGATATGCGTCAGGCCATGAAGCTGGTTCGTGATGAGCTGGGCGCTGAAGCCGCCATTATCGGCAACCGCCGGATTGCCGGTGGTGTCGAGCTGACAGCTGCCCTGGATTACAAGCTGTCGGCGCTGGCTCCTCGGGTTCCGAACATGGAACTCGAAGACGAGCTGCGCAAGACCCAGTCGCGGATCGTCACCGCCCAGGCCGAATTGAGCCTGCGCAGCGAAGGCGAGAGCGACAATGCGGTCAATCGCCAATTGTTCGCCGGTCTGCCGCTGACTGCGGCAGAGCCGCTGATCGAGCCGACCTATGCCGAGCCACGTCGTGCGGCGCCTGCGCCTGCCGCGGCGCCGGCGATCGACCAGCGTGCATTCGACTCGATGCGTTCGGAACTCAACGGTCTGCGCGAGCTGCTGGAAGTACAACTGGGTTCGCTGGCGTGGAATCAGCTGCAAGGCCGCCGTCCGGATCAGGCCAACCTGTGGCGCCGCCTGCAACGCATCGGCCTCTCCGGTCCGCTTTCCCGCGACCTGCTGGCGATGATCACCGACATCGAAGAACCCCGTCAGGCCTGGCGCATGTTGCTGGCGCATCTGGCACGCATGATCGCCACACCGGAAATCGAGCCGCTGGAAGAGGGCGGAGTGATTGCCATGGTCGGCCCTGCCGGCATGGGCAAGACCACCACCCTGGCCAAGCTGGCTGCCCGCTACGTACTCAAGTACGGCGCGCAGAACATCGCGCTGGTGAGCATGGACAGCTATCGTATCGGTGCCCAGGAGCAGTTGAAGACCCTCGGTCGGATTCTCAACGTGTCGGTAACCCACGTCGATCCGGGTCAATCGCTGGTTCAGGCGCTGGATCCACTGCTGCGCAAGCGCGTGGTGCTGATCGACACCGCAGGCCTTCAGGCCAGCGATCCAGCGCTGCGCATGCAGCTTGAAAGCCTGGCCGGACGCGGCATTCGGTCGAAAAATTATCTGGTTCTGGCAACCACCAGCCAGAAGCAGGTTCTAACGGCTGCCTACCACAGTTACAAGCGCTGCGGGCTGGCGGGCTGCATCCTGACTAAACTGGATGAAACCGCCAGTCTGGGCGAGGTGTTGAGCCTTGCCATCAGCCATGAATTGCCGGTGGCCTACCTGACCGATGGCCCGCGGATTCCGGATGATTTGCATCTGCCGCGCCGTCATCAACTGGTCAGTCGCGCCGTCAGCGTGCAAATGCAGGAAGAGCCCAGCGAAGAAGCCATGGCCGACATGTTCGCTGATATCTACCACAGCCCGACCAAGCAGGTAGGCTGAGGTAAAAATGAATAGTTTTTGTACCTACATCGATGGTCTGCCACGCATTGTTCCGGTTGTGAACGCGCAGCCAGTAATGTGGCCTCCGTCTATGCAAGACAAGGTAAAGAAATAACATGGGCAGCATGCATCCCGTACAGGTGATCGCGGTGACCGGCGGCAAAGGTGGCGTCGGGAAAACTAACGTGTCAGTGAACTTGTCCCTGGCTTTGGCAGAGCTTGGCCGTCGTGTCATGTTGCTCGACGCCGACCTGGGGCTGGCGAACGTCGACGTTCTGCTGGGCCTGACCCCCAAACGTACCCTGGCCGACGTGATCGAAGGCCGCTGCGAGCTGCGCGACGTCCTGTTGCAGGGGCCTGGCGGCATCCGCATCGTTCCGGCTGCGTCCGGGACCCAGAGCATGGTCCATCTGAGCCCGGCCCAACACGCCGGCCTGATCCAGGCTTTCAGCGACATCGGCGACAACCTCGATGTGCTGGTGATCGACACCGCTGCGGGTATCGGTGACTCGGTAGTCAGTTTTGTGCGCGCCGCACAGGAAGTGTTGCTGGTGGTCTGCGACGAGCCGACCTCCATCACCGACGCCTACGCCCTGATCAAGCTGCTTAACCGCGACTACGGCATGAACCGTTTCCGCGTGCTGGCCAACATGGCCCAGAGCCCGCAGGAAGGGCGCAACCTGTTCGCCAAGCTGACCAAGGTGACCGACCGTTTCCTCGACGTCGCCCTGCAATACGTCGGCGCCGTGCCGTACGACGAAAGCGTGCGCAAGGCCGTGCAGAAGCAGCGCGCGGTCTACGAAGCTTTCCCGCGTTCCAAGTGTTCGCTGGCGTTCAAGGCCATCGCGCAGAAGGTCGATACCTGGCCGCTGCCTGCGAACCCACGTGGCCATCTGGAGTTTTTCGTCGAGCGCCTCGTGCAACAAACGGCAGGACCCGTGCTATGACAGCCAGCGGCTACAACCTTTACAAAAAGTCGGCGCGTGACGCGCAGTACGAGCTGATCGAGCGTTACGCGCCACTGGTCAAACGCATTGCCTACCACTTGCTGGCGCGTTTGCCGGCCAGTGTGCAGGTCGAAGACCTGATCCAGGCCGGCATGATCGGCCTGCTTGAAGTTTCGACCAAATACGACGCCAGCAAGGGCGCGAGTTTCGAAACCTACGCCGGCATCCGCATCCGCGGGGCCATGCTCGACGAGGTACGCAAAGGGGACTGGGCACCACGTTCGGTCCATCGCAATACCCGGATGGTCAGCGATGCCATTCGCGCGATTGAAGCTAAAACCGGACGTGACGCTAAAGATCACGAGGTTGCTGCCGAACTCCAGTTGAGTCTCGATGATTACTACGCAATTCTGAACGACACCCTGGGTAGCCGTTTATTCAGTTTCGACGACCTGTTGCAGGACGGCGAACACGAAGGGCTGCACGAGGATGGCGCCAGTGCTCATCTCGAGCCGTCACGCGATCTGGAAGATGAACGCTTCCAGGCGGCGCTGGCGGATGCGATTGCCAATTTGCCGGAGCGTGAGCGACTGGTGTTGGCGCTGTACTACGACGAAGAGTTGAATCTCAAGGAAATCGGAGAAGTCCTGGGAGTCAGCGAGTCTCGGGTCAGCCAGTTACACAGCCAGTGCGCGGCCCGTTTGCGGGGGCGTTTAGGAGAGTGGCGAGCGCGCTGAAGGCAGTGTGGGGGCACTGCGAGTTGGCTGGTGGGGTGATGAACCTCGCCGGTCTCGATCCGTTGTATCCCCGACAGTCATCGAGTGTTTGCCAGATTGATTGAAATGGCGCGTCCAGGTGCTGGGCGCGTTTAAGTCTGCTTGGAGGTCGAATTGGACAAGAACATGAAAATCCTCATCGTTGATGACTTCTCAACGATGCGGCGGATCATTAAAAACCTGTTGCGTGACCTTGGGTTCACCAACACGGTCGAGGCCGACGATGGCACTACCGCCATTCCGGTCCTCAACAGCGGGAGCATCGACTTTCTGGTGACTGACTGGAACATGCCCGGCATGACCGGTATCGATCTGCTGCGCCACGTGCGCGCCGATGAAAAACTCAAGCACCTGCCGGTACTGATGGTGACTGCCGAAGCCAAGCGCGAGCAGATCATCGAAGCCGCCCAGGCCGGCGTTAACGGCTATGTCGTCAAACCCTTCACCGCTCAGGCGCTGAAAGAAAAAATCGAGAAGATTTTCGAACGCATCGGTTGATCGGCGTCACGGGGAAGCTATGGGACATAACGAATCTTCGCAGGGCGATTTTGAATCGACCCTGAAAAAACACGCCGTCGAACTGGTCGCGAGCCTTGAAAAAGGCCGATTCGGCGATGCTGTGCAATTGATCCATGAGCTCAATCAGACCCGTGACCGCGGCCTGTATCAGGAAGTGGGCAAGCTCACCCGCGAGCTGCACAGCGCGATCGTCAATTTCCAGATCGACCCGCACATGCCGCAGGCCGAGGAAGTGTCGCAGATCACCGACGCCACCGAGCGTCTGGGGTATGTGGTCAAGCTGACCGAAGCCGCGGCCAATCGCACCATGGACCTTGTTGAAAACGCCACGCCCGTGGTCAACCGCCTGAGCGAAGAGGCCCAGGTGCTGAGCACGGACTGGGGACGTTTCATGCGCCGCGAAGTCGGGGCTGAAGAGTTCCGCGAGCTGGCGCGGCGCGTCGACGCTTTCCTGGCGCGCAGCAGCGAAGACGGCCGCACGGTGTCGAGCAATCTCAACGACATTCTGCTGGCTCAGGATTACCAGGACCTCACGGGCCAGGTGATCAAACGTGTGACTCAACTGGTCACCGAAGTAGAAAGCAACCTGCTCAAGCTCGTGCTCATGGCCAGCCAGGTAGACCGCTTTGCGGGTATCGAACATGACCGTGCGGCGATGCTTGCAGAAAAAGATCCACAAAAACATCTCTCTCAGGGTGAAGGTCCGCAGATTCATGCCGATAAAAGAGAAGACGTTGTATCCGGTCAGGATGATGTGGACGACTTGTTATCCAGCCTTGGTTTTTAGGTTCTTTTTTAGACCTGTTCTGTTAGGAGCACACCATTAATGAGCTTCGGCGCCGATGAAGAGATCCTTCAGGATTTCCTGGTTGAGGCCGGCGAGATTCTAGAGCAACTGTCCGAGCAACTGGTCGAGCTGGAAAGCCGGCCGGACGATGCGGACCTGCTCAATGCAATTTTTCGCGGTTTTCACACTGTAAAAGGGGGCGCCGGCTTCCTTCAGCTCAACGAGCTGGTGGAGTGCTGTCACATCGCCGAGAACGTGTTCGACATCCTGCGCAAGGGTGAGCGTCGCGTCGACTCGGAACTGATGGACGTGGTTCTCGAAGCACTGGACTCGGTGAACAGCATGTTCGGCGAAGTCCGTGACCGCAGCCCGATCACGGCTGCCACACCCGAATTGCTCGCTGCCCTGTCGCGCCTTGCCGAACCGCAAAGCGCTGACGAGGCCGCTGCTGCACCTGTAGCCGATGTGGTTGAAGAACCTGTCGCCGAAAGCGAATCGGCCGACATCACCGACAGTGAATTCGAACAGCTGCTGGACTCGCTCAACGCTGTCAAGGCGCAGGCCGAGGCGCCGGCTGCTCCAGCGCCTGCCCCGACTGCCGCCGGTGATGAAGCGGCCAGCGACGAAATCACCGATGCCGAGTTCGAGTCGTTGCTCGACCAACTGCACGGCAAAGGCCAGTTCGCCGTCAATTCCTTGCCAGCGACGCCTGCCGCGCCCCAGGAGCCGAAAGCCGAAGGCGACAGCTCCGACATTACCGATGACGAGTTCGAAGCACTGCTCGATCAGCTGCACGGCAAGGGCAACTTTGCCGTTGAAGCACTGGAATCGGCCATCGCTTCGGCGACGCCGCCTGCTGCGCCCACCGCTGCGGCGGCCGGTAGCGACCTGATCACCGATCACGAATTCGAAGCACTGCTCGACGATTTGCACGGCAAGGGCAAGTTCACCGACGTGGCGGCGAAAGCCGGCACCGCTACTGCTGCTACCAGCGCTCCCGCGGCAACGCCTGCAGCCAAGGCAGCAGCGCCGAAACCTGCGGCCAAGGCGCCCGAGCCGAAAGCCGAAACGCCTGCACCAGCAGCCGCTGCCGCACCGGCGCCAGCCCGTGCCCCGGCCTCGCCACCGCCTGAAAAGCCGGCCAGCGAAGCCGAGACCACCGTGCGGGTCGACACCGCGCGTCTGGACGAGATCATGAACATGGTCGGCGAGCTGGTGCTGGTGCGTAACCGCCTGGTCCGCCTGGGCCTCAACAGCGGCGACGAAGCCATGTCCAAGGCTGTGTCGAACCTCGACGTGGTCACCGCGGACCTGCAGACCGCGGTCATGAAGACCCGGATGCAACCGATAAAGAAGGTCTTCGGGCGCTTCCCGCGTCTGGTTCGCGACCTGGCTCGCCAGCTCAAGAAAGAGATCAACCTGGAACTGGTCGGCGAAGACACCGACCTGGACAAAAACCTGGTCGAGGCCCTGGCCGATCCGCTGGTGCACTTGGTGCGCAACGCGGTCGACCACGGCATCGAGTCGCCGGAAGAACGCGAAGCCTCGGGCAAGGCCCGTGGCGGCAAGGTGGTCCTGGCCGCCGAGCAGGAAGGCGACCACATCCTGTTGTCGATCTCCGATGACGGCAAGGGCATGGACCCGAACGTCCTGCGTTCCATCGCGGTGAAACGTGGCGTGATGGACAAGGATGCGGCCGAGCGCCTGAGCGACACCGAGTGCTACAACCTGATTTTCGCCCCGGGCTTCTCGACCAAGACCGAGATCTCCGACGTGTCCGGCCGCGGCGTGGGCATGGACGTGGTGAAGACCAAGATTTCCCAGCTCAACGGCTCGATCAACATCTTCTCGGCCAAGGGCCAGGGATCGAAGATCGTCATCAAGGTGCCGCTGACCCTGGCAATCATGCCGACGCTGATGGTCATGCTCGGCAACCAGGCGTTCGCGTTCCCGCTGGTGAACGTCAACGAAATCTTCCACCTGGACCTCTCGACCACCAACGTGGTGGATGGCCAGGAAGTGGTGATCGTGCGGGACAAGGCGCTGCCATTGTTCTACCTCAAGCGCTGGCTGGTCAGCTCCGCCGCTCACGAAGAGCAGCGCGAGGGCCATGTGGTGATCCTTTCGGTGGGCACCCAGCGGATCGGCTTCGTCGTCGATCAACTGGTGGGCCAGGAAGAAGTGGTCATCAAGCCATTGGGCAAGATGCTCCAGGGAACCCCGGGCATGTCGGGCGCCACCATCACCGGTGACGGTCGCATCGCGCTGATTCTCGATGTACCGAGCATGCTCAAGCGTTACGCCACGCGGCGTATTTGATTCTGGTGGAGCGGGGCGACAGAGCCTCGCTCCGTCTAACGGAGTGTTTATGGCAGTTAAAGTCCTGGTGGTGGATGATTCGGGGTTTTTCCGCCGCCGCGTCTCGGAAATTCTTTCAGCGGATTCCAATATCCAGGTCGTCGGTACGGCGACCAACGGAAAGGAGGCGATCGATCAGGCACTGGCCCTCAAGCCGGACGTGATCACCATGGACTACGAGATGCCGATGATGGATGGCATCACGGCGGTGCGGCATATCATGCAGCGCTGCCCGACCCCGGTCTTGATGTTTTCCTCGCTGACCCACGAAGGCGCCCGGGTAACCCTGGATGCGCTGGACGCCGGCGCGGTGGACTTCCTGCCGAAGAATTTCGAAGACATCTCGCGCAACCCCGAGAAGGTCAAGCAACTGCTGTGCGAGAAGATCCACAGCATCTCGCGCAGTAACCGTCGCCTGAGCAGCTACAGTGCTCCGGCGCCAGTGGCCGCCCCTTCGCACACTTCCACCTCGGCGCCCGCGCCATCGAGCATTGGCAGCTACGGCAGCAGCGCGCCTGCGCGTCCGTCACCTGTGCCGACCCGAGCGCCTGCCCCGGCGCCTGCGCACTCGCATGCATCGCCATCGCCCAAGCGCAAAGCCTACAAACTGGTTGCCATCGGTACCTCCACCGGCGGCCCGGTTGCCCTGCAGCGGGTCCTGACCCAGTTGCCGGCCAGCTTCCCGGCGCCGATCGTGCTGATCCAGCACATGCCGGCGGCCTTCACCAAGGCTTTCGCCGAGCGTCTGGACAAGCTGTGCCGCATCACCGTCAAGGAAGCCGAGGATGGCGACATCCTGCGTCCGGGCCTGGCGCTGCTGGCCCCTGGCGGCAAGCAAATGATGATCGACGGCCGTGGCGCGGTGAAAATCCTGCCGGGCGACGAGCGTCTGAACTACAAGCCGTGCGTGGACATCACCTTCGGTTCGGCAGCCAAATCCTACGTTGACAAAGTTCTGGCGGTGGTGCTGACCGGCATGGGCGCCGACGGTCGCGAAGGCGCGCGTCTGCTCAAGCAGGGCGGCAGTTCGATCTGGGCCCAGGATGAGGCCAGTTGCGTGATCTACGGCATGCCGATGGCCATCGTCAAAGCCGAGCTCGCCGACGCGGTGTACAGCCTGGACGACATCGGCAAGCACCTGGTCGAGGCCTGTATCTGATGGATGTTCTCAGCCTTATCGGCATCATCATGGCCTTTGTCGCCATCATCGGCGGCAACTACCTGGAAGGCGGTCACCTTGGCGCCCTGGCCAACGGCCCGGCGGCATTGATCGTATTGGGCGGGACCATCGGCGCGGCGCTGCTGCAATCGCCGATGAGCGCCTTCAAGCGCGCCATGCAGATTCTGGCGTGGATTCTGTTTCCGCCGCGGGTCGATCTGGCCGGCGGTATCGACCGCGTCGTCAACTGGAGCCTGACCGCCCGCAAGGAAGGCCTGCTGGGCCTTGAAGGCGTGGCCGATACCGAACCTGACAGCTACTCGCGCAAGGGCCTGCAACTGCTGGTCGATGGTGCCGAGCCGGAAGCCATCCGCAGCATTCTGGAAGTGGATTTCTACACTCAGGAAAGCCGCGACATCGAGGCGGCCAAGGTCTTCGAGAGCATGGGCGGCTACGCGCCGACCATCGGGATCATCGGCGCGGTGATGGGCCTGATTCACGTCATGGGCAACCTCGGCGATCCTTCGCAACTGGGCAATGGCATCGCCGTGGCCTTCGTTGCCACCATCTACGGTGTGGCCAGCGCCAACCTGGTGCTGCTGCCGATTGCCGCCAAACTCAAATCCATCGCATTGCGTCAGTCGCGTTATCGCGAAATGTTGCTGGAAGGCATTCTGTCGATCGCCGAAGGTGAAAACCCTCGCTCCATTGAGTTGAAGCTTCAGGGCTTCATGGATTAAGGGAATAACCTCATGGCCCGTCGTCGCCAGCATGAAGAGCATGTAAACCATGAGCGTTGGCTGGTTTCCTATGCCGACTTCATCACTTTGCTGTTCGCATTTTTCGTGGTGATGTACTCCATTTCCTCGGTCAACGAGGGCAAGTACAAGATCATTTCCGAGGCGTTGGTCGGTGTATTCACTGATACCGATCGCGCCCTCAAGCCGATTCCCATCGGTGATGAGCGACCGAAGACCGTGACCCCGGCCAAGCCTTTGGTCAAGGACAGCGATCAGGTTGACGCGGGGGTTGCCGGTGCCAGCGATCCGCTCAAGAGCATCGCCGATGACATCAGCGCCGCGTTCGGTGACCTGATCAGCTCCAACCAGATGACCGTGCGCGGCAACGAGTTGTGGGTCGAGATCGAACTCAATTCCAGCCTGTTGTTCGGCAGCGGCGATGCCATGCCCAGCGACATCGCGTTCAACATCATCGACAAGGTCGCGGCGATCCTGAAGCCGTTCGACAACCCGATCCACGTCGAAGGCTTCACCGACGACCAGCCGATTCGTACCGCGCAGTACCCGACCAACTGGGAACTGTCGTCGGCCCGTTCGGCGAGCATCGTGCGCATGTTGGCGATGCAGGGAGTCAACCCCGGTCGTCTGGCGTCGGTGGGTTACGGCGAGTTTCAGCCGGTGGCTAACAACGCCACGGCCGAGGGGCGGGCGCGCAACCGGCGCGTGGTGCTGGTGGTGTCGCGCAACCTGGACGTACGCCGCAGCCTGACCGGTACAGGTACCGCTCATACCACTCCCGATGCGGCATTGAAGCGGGCTGGCACACAAACTGCACCGACCCCGGTCAAGTCGCCGGTACGCGAGAGCTCCGTCAATTCTCCGTCACCCGCATTAACACGTTGAGCTATTTCTCGGTCGATCCGTTCGACCGGGAGGAACATTCCGAATGAGAGTCTGGGCAGTCGCCAATCAAAAGGGTGGTGTCGGTAAAACCACTTCCTCCATCGCTTTAGCCGGTTTGCTGGCCGAGGCGGGCAAGCGCGTGGTCGTGGTCGACCTCGACCCCCACGGCTCCATGACCAGCTATTTCGGTTACGACCCCGACAGCCTGGAACACAGCAACTACGACCTGTTCCTGCACAAGGGCACCGTGCCCCAGGGCCTGCCCGGGCAATTGCTGCTGTCCACCAGCGATGAACGCATTTCGCTGTTGCCATCGAGCACGGCGCTGGCGACCCTTGAACGTCAGTCGCCGGGCCAGAGCGGCCTGGGCCTGGTGATCGCCAAGAGCCTGGCGCAGCTGTGGCAGGATTTCGATTACGCGATCATCGACAGCCCGCCGCTGCTCGGCGTGCTGATGGTCAACGCCTTGGCGGCGAGCCAGCAGCTGGTGATCCCGGTGCAGACCGAACACCTGGCCGTCAAAGGCCTGGAGCGCATGGTCAATACGCTGACGATGATCAATCGCTCGCGCAAGCAGACCTTGCCGTTCACCATCGTGCCGACCCTGTTCGACCGCCGCACCCAGGCGTCCCTCGGTACGCTGCGGGTGTTGCGCGACAAATTCCCTGAAGAGATCTGGCAGGGCTACATCCCGGTGGATACGCGCTTGCGCGACGCCAGCCGTGCCGGTCTGACGCCTTCGCAATTCGACGGCAAGAGCCGTGGAGTTCTCGCCTACCGTGCGCTGCTCAAGCAATTGCTGGCGGCGCAGCTTGTTTCGCAGGTGGCGTGAGATGAACCCGATCCGTCTGGGGGCATGCCAATGAACCGGCCGTTGAAGATCACGTCGCGTCCGCAACTGGCTTTGCAGTCTTATCTGGATAGCCTGTTGGAGGATGTGCCTGAGGAATTGGTGCTGCCTGTCGAGGTTTTGCCCGAAGAGGCCGCATCTGAAACCGTGCTGGACGAATTCCAGGCGGCGGTGCTTGAAGAGCAGGTCCGTGATGCCCGTGCAGCCACAGTTACAGCTGCACCGGCTCCGATAGCTCCGGTGGTGAAGGCTCCGGTGCTGGAAGCTGCACCGCCGGTCATGGCCCCGATATCTACCATCGCGCCGTTGCTCAAAGCCCTGGTGCCGCCACCGGTCGAGGTTCCGCCGCCGCAGGAGCCCGTCGTCGAGGTACCGGAACCAGCGGTCATCGAGGTGACGCAAACTCTGATCCCGCCGGTGGTCGAAGTCCACCTGCCGCCGAGCAATACGCCGCCTCCGGTGGAAACCGATGGACGTCCGAGCTGGGCGGCCGAGCCTTTCGAATGCCTGCTGTTCGACGTCGCAGGTCTGACCCTGGCGGTGCCTCTGGTCTGCCTGGGCTCGATCTACCCGCTGGCCGGTCACGACCTGACGCCACTGTTCGGTCAGCCGGAGTGGTTCCTGGGCATCCTGCCGAGCCAGGCCGGCAATCTGAAGGTGCTCGACACCGCGCGCTGGGTGATGCCGGACCGCTATCGCGACGACTTCAAGCAGGGCCTGCAATACGTGATTTCGGTCCAGGGCTACGAATGGGGGCTGGCGGTCCACCAGGTCAGCCGCTCGTTGCGCCTGGACCCGAATGAAATCAAATGGCGCAGCCATCGCGGTCAACGACCGTGGCTGGCCGGCACAGTGATCGAACACATGTGCGCGCTGCTGGATGTTTCCGAACTGGCCGCGTTGATCGCCAGCGGCGGGGCAAAGCACATGGGCGGCAGCAAGCCGGTCCAGAAATTGAAATGAAATCTGCACGACAAACAGGCGACGGCATTCGAATGCCGCAGCACCGTACACATACCGCCAGAGCGGTTTTTCGAGGGGAAAGGCTATGAATGACAAGGCGACGGCGGCAAAGGGTTCCGAAGATCCGATCCTGCAATGGGTGACCTTCAAGCTGGACAATGAAACCTACGGCATCAACGTGATGCGTGTTCAGGAAGTCCTGCGCTACACCGAAATCGCTCCGGTTCCGGGTGCGCCAAGCTACGTGCTGGGCATCATCAACCTGCGCGGCAACGTGGTCACCGTGATCGACACCCGCCAGCGCTTCGGCCTGATGAACGCCGAAATCAGCGACAACACCCGTATCGTCATCATCGAAGCCGACAAGCAAGTTGTCGGGATCATGGTCGATAGCGTGGCCGAAGTGGTTTACCTGCGTCAGTCGGAAATCGAAACCGCACCGAACGTCGGTAACGAAGAATCCGCCAAGTTCATTCAAGGCGTGTGCAACAAGAACAACGAACTGCTGATCCTTGTCGAACTGGACAAGATGATGAGCGAAGAAGAATGGTCGGAACTGGAGAGTATCTGATTGATTCTCGAGGTAGCGGTCATTGTCCTGTTCCTGTTTTGGGCAGGCACGCTGGCAATGTTTCTGGCGTACATACGCAGTCAAAAGCAGATCGGTGCGCAACAGGCCGAGAGCGATGCGCTGCGTGATCAGCGCATCAAGGACCTGGGCAAACGCGTCGATAACTACCAGAACGGCAGCGTCCGCATGGGCGAGGATCTGCACGAACTGCGTGCCATCGTCGCGCCGCTGCCGGACAGACTGGCTCAGCTGGAACAACGCGATCCCACCAGCCTCTCGTTCGCCCAGGCGGCCCGACTGGTCGGCATGGGCGCCAGCGTTGACGAGCTCACCCAGTCCTGCGGCCTGACCCAGGCCGAGGCGGAGCTGATGAGCAAGCTGCACAAAAACACCTGAACCACCCCTCACTTGTAGGAGCGAGCACGCTCGCGATGGAGGAACGGACACCGCGGGGTGTCTGGTTGCAAGCGTTATCGTTGGCGTCCATCGCGAGCGTGCTCGCTCCTACAGGGTGGTGTTCGGAACGTCAGTAATCGTCTTGCCGCTCTGTCGCATCCTTGTCCGCCTTCGATACATTTGAAACTACCCACTTCAGAACTGTTCTTTGGTCAGCTCAACAAAAGAGAAACTCAATCTCGATTGTTTCAGAGTGATTCAAAAATTACATCACAATGAAAAATCAGTCCTACAACGAGAGACTTTAACTAGACAGCTGTAAGGTGATTTGTCCTACATGTTTAGGTGAGAGTTTTCCTACAAATGAGGGCGGCGGTGCTTATTTTGTGTTGTTGAATTTTCCATTGTTTAGGTTTTTTATAGGTGCTCTCAAATTTATGTTTGATTGATCTTCGTAAGCTGATATCTACGTGACGAGGACAGGGGGATGTTGATAGCTGGGAAAGGAATTCATTTTGTTGGGGCGCTTAGTGGGGTGCTGGCGAACCTGCTACTGGGGCTTTCATCTGTTTTCTGGAAGTATATTGGGTCTCTGAGCGCAATCGCATTGGTTGGTTATAGGGTCTATTTTTCTCTTTTGACTGTGCTTGTAGTGCTCTATGCCTGTGGCCGGATGAGGTCGTTGTTTTCAAGGCTGAGACTGAAGCTTTTTGTTATTCATGCGTCTGCCGCGATATTGATAGCGGTCAACTGGGGTGTATTTATATGGGCCTCAATACATGGGCGGGTGTTGGAAAACAGTATTGGCTATTTATTGGCGCCGTTACTTTTGCTCGTCGCATTAGAGCCGTTTTTGAGGGGCGCATTTTATTCAAAGGCGTAACGCTGACGTCGGTGCTGCATACTATTTACTTAATAATCATCCCCACGCTCCGTCACATCCTTCTCCACTCGCGGCGCATTCGGATCCTGTCCTGCCGGGAACTTGCCCTTCAGATTCCACGCGAACGCAATGATCTCGGCAATCGTGCGGTACAGCTCTTCCGGAATGCTGTCTCCCAATTCCATTCTCGCCAGCAATCGCACCAGTTCCGGGTTTTCGTAGATCGGTACTTCGTATTCGCGGGCGATCCGCAGAATTTCTTCCGCCAATTCCTCGTCGCCCTTGGCGGTGAGGGTGGGGGCGTGGTGGCCGTCGTATTGGAGGGCGATGGCCTGGCGTGGGGCGTTGGCGTTGTTCATGCGGTTTCGTCGACCCAGCGTTGTTCGAGGCGGGTTTGGGGGCCTTGGGGCGGTTTGCCCTGGTGGCAGTCGAGATCGGTGACGTTCAGGCCCGAGGCCAGCAGGCGCTGGCGCAGGGCGGCCAGGTTGTTTTCGATCAGGTCGGCGGTGTAGGGGCGTTCGGCCCACAGTTGGCTGGACAGGCTGCCGCGGATCAATTGCGCCTGAACCTGCATCGGACCCAAGGGTTCCAGATCGAATGCCAGTTCGACGCGCCACAGTTGCTGCTTGGGCTCGCGTTCGTCGCGACGTTCCTGGGGTTGCTCCCGGTCGGGGATTTCTTCGCGCTGGAACTTGATCTGCAGGGGCACGATGTCCTGCAGGTTGCGCATCGGGATTTCCAGTTGCCAGGTGCTCACCAAGCGACCGTCGCTGGTCACGCCGGTCTGTTCCAAGCTCGACAGCTGATGGCTTTGCAGGCGCGATACCGCTGCGGCGGCCAGGCGCAGCAGGTGTTCGAGGTCGTCCTCGCCTTCGGCGCTTTGCAGCAGGCGCTCGGGCAGCGGGAAGCTGGTGGGCGAGGGTTTGGCGCTGACCTGGCCGAGCATCCCGAGGGCGTTGCGCACGAAGCTCGGCATGGCCTGGGCCAAAGTATTGGCGGCGATGATCGCACTGAGGTTGGTGCTGGTCGGCAGGTTCGGCGTCAGTTGCGCGATCAGCTTGAGCAGATCGGCTTTCATGTCCGGGGCCAGTGTCGGGTTCTGACCGCCCAGCAGCTTGGTTTCAAGAAACGCGCCGCTGCCGACCAGCGCTTGAAGCAGTCCCTTGGGCGTACTCAGTTGCTGTACGTCGGGCAGACCGGCCAGCAGTTTGTCCACGGCGACGCGCAGGTCGCTGGAGGTCTGATTCGAGGGCGGCAGGTTCTGCAGGAGTTTGAGCAAGCCATCCAGCGAACCCTGGCGGCTGGTTTGGCTGGCCAGTTGCTGAGTCACCGCCAATTGCTCCTGACGACTGCTCAAGGGTAGGAACTTCAGGGTCTGGGTGTCCTGCACCTGGGCGCTGAGCAGGGTGCCGATGCGCAGGGGCTGCGGGCTGTCGATGCTCAAGGTGCTGCCGCTCAGGGCGGTGTTGAGCAGGCTCACCATCGAGCGAAACACCGTCGGTTGCCCCGGCACTTGTGGCAGCACCTGGGAGGTCAGCACTTTGCCCTGCAACAGGGTGCCCACCGGCAGTTGCGCGGTGTCGAGGCGGGTGAGAGTGGCGACGCTGGAAGCGATGGCCTGTTGCACGGTGATGGCCAGGTTGCCGGCCGAAGGCTGGGTCACCGTGATGCTGGTGCCCTGGGCCAGCGGCTGGTTGCTGGTGGCCGAAACCGTGGTCTGGCGACCGCTGTCGAGGGTGACCTTGAGCAGCAGTTGAAAGGTCTGGTCCGCCTGCTTGAGCGACAGCACTTCGGCCTTGGCGGTCTGACCGGCGTTGATCAGGCCCTCGATGGGCGTCAGCAGCTTGAGCAATTCACCACTGACCGTCTGCGGACGCGTGGACGCCGCAGGCGTTTGCGGTAGCGGGAGGATGTTCATTTCGCCTGTCATACGCGGTCACAACCTTGGGAAAATGCGCTCTTTGGAGTAGGAAATGGCATGTATAATGCCGCGCGGTTGTATACAGGCTGCCCGAAACATTGCAATTATTTGACTCAGGTCGCGCGCCCGGGCCGCCAATTCAACTATTGTGCATCTCTTTAACGGCCGCGTCAGAGCCGACTTGAACCGTATAAGGCCCGTGAACCCTTGACCAGTCCTGTCCTGCAAACCGTTGCCCTTGCCTGCGAGCGAGACCTTCGGCTGCTTTTTGAAAATCTCGATTTGAGACTGGCCAGTGGCGAAATGATTCAAATCAGCGGCCCCAATGGCAGCGGCAAGACCAGCCTGTTGCGCCTGCTGTCCGGATTGATGCAGCCGACCGCCGGTGAAGTGCTGCTCAATGGTCAGCCATTGCACGAGCAGCGCGCGGAGCTGGCGCGCAACCTGTTGTGGATCGGGCACGCGGCGGGGATCAAGGACTTGCTCACCCCCGAAGAGAACCTGAGCTGGCTGTGCGCCCTGCATCAGCCGGCCTCCCATGATGCGATCTGGCAAGCCCTGGCGGCGGTCGGATTGCGTGGTTTCGAAGACGTTCCCTGTCATACCCTGTCCGCCGGCCAGCAGCGCCGTGTCGCCTTGGCGCGCCTGTATCTGGACAGCCCGCCGCTATGGATTCTCGACGAGCCGTTCACCGCGCTGGACAAGCAGGGCGTGGCGCAGCTCGAGGAGCACCTCGCCGGCCACTGCGAACGGGGCGGCATGGTGGTTTTGACCACTCACCACACGCTGAGCCGGATGCCGGCCGGTTATCGCGACGTCGATCTGGGGAAATGGGCCGTATGAGTGTGTTTGGCCTGTTGGTCGCCCGTGAGGCCCGTCTGCTGTTCCGTCGTCCGGCGGAGCTGGCCAATCCGCTGGTGTTCTTCGCGATCGTGGTATCGCTGTTCCCGCTGGCGGTCGGCCCCGAGTCTCAATTGTTGCAAACCTTGTCTCCGGGCCTGGTCTGGGTGGCGGCGCTTTTATCGGTCCTGCTCTCGCTGGACG
Source organism: Pseudomonas sp. SDO55104_S430 (assembly GCF_054070595.1). Taxonomy (NCBI): domain Bacteria; kingdom Pseudomonadati; phylum Pseudomonadota; class Gammaproteobacteria; order Pseudomonadales; family Pseudomonadaceae; genus Pseudomonas; species Pseudomonas sp. SDO55104_S430. The sequence goes on from NZ_JBSVXG010000104.1 coordinate 18,465, forward strand.
GGCTTTTCCGCAGTGATTTCGAGGATGGATCGCTGGAACAGTGGGTCCTTTCGCCGCACCCCCTGGCTCTTCTGGTTTTGGCAAAGGTACTGGCACACTGGGCTTTTTCCGGGCTGGCACTGGTTTTGCTCGCTCCCTTGCTGGCGTTGATGCTCGGTTTGCCCGCCGCCTGTCTGCCGGTGTTGCTGCTTTCGTTGTTGCTCGGTACACCGGTGCTGAGCCTGCTCGGCGCGGTGGGCGCGGCGTTGACCGTCGGTTTGAAGCGCGGTGGCCTGTTGCTGGCGTTGCTGATTCTGCCGTTGTACATCCCGGTGTTGATCCTCGGCAGTGGCGCCTTGCAGGCGGCCTTGCAGGGCATGCCGGCGACCGGTTATCTGTTGTGGCTTGGCAGCCTGACCGCCCTGGCGATAACCCTGACACCCTTTGCAATAGCTGCTGGCCTGAAGATCAGCGTCGGCGAATAATAATGAGGTCTGATCAATTTTCGATCACTTCTTTTGAAGTAAGGCAGACCCTTTGACCGACTCGTGAAAGCGAGCGGCAACCGTGATGGAAACAGTAATGAACTGGACCTGGTTTCATAAGCTCGGCTCACCCAAGTGGTTCTACGGCATCAGCGGCAAAATGCTGCCGTGGCTGAGCATCGCAGCGTTGCTGCTGATCGGCGTTGGCGTGGTCTGGGGCCTGGCCTTCGCGCCGCCCGACTATCAGCAGGGCAACAGCTTTCGCATCATCTATATCCACGTTCCGGCCGCCATGCTGGCGCAGTCCATCTATGTGATGCTGGCGGTGTGCGGCGTCGTGGGGCTGGTGTGGAAAATGAAACTGGCCGACGTCGCCCTGCAATGCGCGGCGCCCATCGGCGCCTGGATGACCGCGGTGGCGTTGGTCACCGGCGCGATCTGGGGCAAACCGACCTGGGGTTCTTGGTGGGTCTGGGATGCGCGACTAACGTCCATGCTGATCCTGCTGTTTCTGTACTTCGGTGTCATTGCGCTGGGCAACGCCATCAGCAATCGTGACAGCGCGGCCAAGGCCTGCGCGGTGCTGGCGATTGTCGGCGTGATCAACATCCCGATCATCAAGTACTCGGTGGAGTGGTGGAACACCCTGCACCAGGGCGCGACCTTCACCCTGACCGAAAAGCCGGCGATGCCCGCCGAAATGTGGCTGCCGCTGCTGCTGACGGTGTTGGGTTTCTATTGTTTCTTCGGCGCGGTCCTGCTGCTGCGCATGCGTCTGGAAGTGCTCAAGCGCGAGGCGCGGGCCAGTTGGGTCAAGGCCGAAGTGGAAAACAGCCTGGAGGTCGTTCGATGAGTTTTGCGTCATTCGGCGATTTCCTCGCCATGGGCCATCACGGTCTGTATGTCTGGTCGGCCTATGGCATCTGCCTGGCGGTGCTGGCCCTCAACGTGGCGGCGCCGATCCTGGCCCGCAAGCGTTATCTGCAACAAGAGGCGCGTCGTCTGCGCCGGGAGAACGGCAAGTGAATCCGCTGCGTAAAAAGCGTCTTATCATCATTCTCGCGATTCTGGTCGGGGTCGGCGCTGCCGTCGGCCTGGCCCTGAGCGCCCTGCAGCAAAACATCAATCTGTTTTACACGCCCACCCAGATCGCCAATGGCGAAGCGCCGCAAGATACGCGCATTCGCGCCGGCGGCATGGTCGAGAAGGGTTCGCTGCAACGCTCCAGCGATTCGCTGGACGTGAAGTTCATCGTCACCGACTTCAACAAATCCGTGACCATCACCTATCGCGGCATCCTTCCGGATCTGTTCCGCGAAGGGCAGGGCATCGTTGCCCTGGGCAAGCTCAACGCCGATGGCGTGGTGGTGGCCGACGAAGTGCTGGCCAAGCACGACGAGAAGTACATGCCGCCGGAAGTGACCAAGGCGCTCAAGGACAGTGGTCAGTCCGCTCCTGCTCCAGCGAAGGAGGGTTGATTGATGAATTCCGATCTTCTTGTTTCCGGTCTTTTCATTCCAGAGTTGGGCCATTTGGCGATGATTCTGGCGCTGTGTTTCGCGCTGGTTCAGGCCGTGGTACCGCTGCTGGGTGCCTGGCGCGGTGACCGTTTGTGGATGAGCCTGGCCCAGCCGGCCGCGTGGGGCCAGTTCGCCTTTCTGCTGTTCGCCTTCGGTGTCCTGACCTACGCGTTCA
>NZ_JBSVXG010000105.1:0-20589 GCF_054070595.1 Pseudomonas sp. SDO55104_S430
AATGGGACTGCTGCGCAGTCCAACGGGGGCAAGCCCCCTCGCCACAGGTAAACCAATCACCTAACACAATTCGTTGAACCTGAAGGCCACTGAATCGGAACCCAGATGAAACGCTACGAAAAATTCGCCGATGACATCGCTGAACTGATCCGCTCCGGTGTCCTCGGCCCCGGTCAGCGGGTGCCGTCGGTGCGCTATGCCAGCCAGACCTACGGCGTCAGCCCGTCCACGGTGTTCCAGGCCTATTACCTGCTCGAGCGCCGTGGCCTGATCCGTGCGCGGCCGCGTTCCGGCTACTTCGTCAACGCCAACGCGCCGAGACCGTTTTCCGAGCCGGTGATCAGCAGCCAGGTCAACGAATCCACCGAGGTCGATGTCAGCGAACTGGTGTTCTCGGTGCTCGACTCGATCAAGGACCCGAACACCGTGCCCTTCGGCTCGGCCTTCCCCAGCCCGACCCTGTTCCCCCTGCAACGCCTGTCGCGCTCGCTGGCCAGTGCCAGTCGCGAGATGGACCCGCGCATGGTGGTGACCGACATGTCCCCGGGCAACCCGCAACTGCGGCGGCAGATCGCCCTGCGCTACATGGTCGGTGGGCTGATGCTGCCCATGGAGGAACTGCTGATCACCAACGGCGCCCTGGAAGCGTTGAACCTGTGCCTGCAAGCCGTGACCCAGCCCGGCGACCTGGTGGCCATCGAAGCGCCGGCGTTCTATGCCTGCCTGCAAATCCTCGAGCGCCTCAAGCTCAAGGCCGTGGAAATCCCGGTTCATCCGCGTGACGGCATCGACCTCGGTGTGCTGGCGCAAACCCTGGAGCGCCACCCGATCAAGGCCTGCTGGTGCATGACCAGTTTCCAGAACCCCATGGGCTCGACCATGCCCGAGGCCAAGAAACAGGAATTGGTGGAGTTGCTGCGCCAGCATCAGGTGCCGCTGATCGAAGACGATGTCTACGCCGAGCTGTATTACGGCCAGCAGGCACCGAAACCGGCCAAGGCGTTCGATACCGAAGGTCTGGTGATGCATTGCGGCTCGTTCGCCAAGAGCCTGGCCCCCGGTTACCGCGTCGGCTGGGTCGCCGCCGGGCGTTATGCGCAGAAGATCGAGCGGTTGAAACTGATGACCTCGCTCTGCGCCTCCATGCCGGCCCAGGCCGCCATTGCCGACTACCTGCAACACGGCGGCTACGACCGCCACCTGCGCAAGTTGCGTTACGCCCTGGAAGAGCAGCAAAGCGCGATGCTCGCCGCCATTGCCCGCTATTTCCCGGCGGAAACCCGGGTCAGCCAGCCAGCAGGCGGCTACTTCCTGTGGCTGGAACTGCCGGCGCAGATGGATTCGTTGAAGTTGTTCCAGATGGCGCTGGCTCAAGGCATCAGCATCGCGCCGGGGCCGATCTTTTCACCGGCGCAGCGATTCAGGAATTGCATTCGGCTGAACTATGGCAGTCCGTGGAATGAGACGGCCGAGAAGGCAATGGAGACGTTGGGGCGGATCGTCAGGTCATTCTGACACTGATGTTGCCAGTTATTGCGCATCGCGAGCAGGCTCGCTCCCACAGGTGACATGCGTTCAATTGTGGGAGCGAGCCTGCTCGCGATGGTGTCAGCTCAGTCGAAGAGCATCTGAAACTAGCGCCCGCCCCCAAGATCAACAAAGGTCCCGGTCGCATAAGAAGCCTTGTCCGACAACAACCAGACAATCGCCTCCGCCACCTCATCCGGCCGCCCGCCACGAGCCATCGGAATCGCCGATTCCAGCTTGCTGACCCGATCCGGATCGCCGCTCAACGCATGGAAATCGGTGTAGATGTAACCCGGCCGCACCGCATTGACACGAATCCCCTCACCCGCCACTTCCTTGGACAAGCCGATGGTGAATGTGTCGAGCGCGCCCTTGGAGGCGGCGTAGTCGACGTACTCATTGGGCGAACCCAGGCGCGCGGCGACCGATGAAACGTTCACGATGCTGCCGCCCTGCCCGCCATGCTTGGGCGACATGCGCAGGATTGCGTGCTTGGCGCAGAGCACCGGTGCCAGCACGTTGGTCTTGAGGATTTTGAGGATGCGGAATTCGGACATTTCGTCGACCCGGGACTTGTGCCCCACGGTGCCGGCGTTGTTGACCAGCGCCGTGACCCGGCCCAGTTCGCTGTCCACCCGGTTGAACAGGGCAATCACTTCGTCTTCGATGCTGACATCGGCGCGTACCGCAATGGCCTGCGCACCCAGGGCACGGACCTGCTCAAGCACAGCTTGCGCGGCCTCTTCATCGGACTGGTAATTGATGCAGATGCGATAGCCTTGTTCGGCGGCCAACAGGGCCGTGGCGGCTCCAATGCCGCGACTGCCGCCAGTGATGACGATGACTTTATCCATGCAAGCTTTCCCCGTTTCAAGCGTAAGCGGTCGCGGGCAAGAATAACCGTCATTCATGGATTTTGTAAGGAATCGCTTACGCCGACGCAGACCTGTAGGAGCGAATTCATTCGCGATGGAGGTCAACGATAACGCTGGCAGCCTGACACCCCGCGGTGCCTGTGCCTCCATCGCGAGCGTGCTCGCTCCTACACAGGGGCAGCGGTTTTCTTACGCTGGTGTGAGCTTCTCGGAACGCTGCAGCTCAACCATGAACCGATCCGCCGGCAGTGGATGTCCCAACAGATATCCCTGTAATGAATTGCAACCAAGTTGCGTCAGAAAGTCCTGCTGGACATCGGTTTCCACACCTTCGGCAACGATGCGCAGGCCCAGCGCCTGACCCAACGCGACGATCGCCGAAACGATAGCCGCATCATCGCTGTCCCGCTCCAGATCGCGCACGAAACCACGGTCGATCTTCAGTTCGTTGGCCGGCAGACGCTTAAGGTACATCAGGCTGGAATAGCCGGTGCCGAAGTCGTCGATGGACAGATCCACACCCATGTCCGAAAGCTCTTGCAACACCGTCATGCTCGCGTCGGCATCGCTCATGGCGGTGGTTTCGGTGATCTCCAGGGTCAGGTTGTTGGCCGGCAATTGATGCGTGGCCAAGGCTTTGGCCACACTCTGCACCAACCCCGCGTGACAGAACTGCAGGGCCGAAAGGTTCACCGCGATGCGCCAGTCGGTGTAGCCCATGACATACCATTCGCGCATCTGCCGGCACGCTTCGTTGAGCACCCAGTCGCCAATCGGAATGATCAGCCCGGTCTTCTCCGCGAGCTCGATGAACTTGTCCGGCAGCATCATGCCCTGGGTCGGATGCTCCCAGCGCAGCAGCGCCTCGGCGCCGACCGGTCGATTGTTGGCAGCGTCGAACTTGGGCTGGTAATAGAGACTGAACTGTTCCTCTTCCACGGCGGCGCGCAGGTCTTGCAGCAATTGCAGTTGCTTGCGCGCGTTGCCGTTCATCGAGGCGTCGAAGAAGCGGTAGCCGTTCTTGCCGGCATTCTTGGCGTGATACATCGCCGCGTCGGCGTTCATCAGCAGTTCATGGGCGCTGTGGCCGTTGCCGGGATACAGGGCGATGCCGACGCTGGCGGAGATCTGCAAGTCATGTTCGGCGACCCGGAACGAACGGGCGATCAACGCGACCTGACGGCCCGCAAGGTTCATCGCGTCGTTCTGATCGGCAAGTTGCACCAGCAACACGAACTCATCGCCGCCGATGCGCGCCAGGGTGTCCTGGGTGCGCAGGTCCTCGCGCAAGCGCAGGCTGACTTCGCGCAGCAACTGGTCGCCCATGTGATGGCCGAACGCATCGTTGACCGGCTTGAAACCGTCCAGGTCGATGAACATCAGCGCAAAGCATCCGCCCTCGCCGTCCACCCGGGACATCGCCTGGTCGATGCGGTCAGCCAGCAGAATTCGGTTCGGCAGACCGGTCAGGGTGTCGTGCAGGGCCAGTTGGGTCAGCTCGCGGTTGGCCTCGGTCAGGGAATGGGCAAGGCTGGCGGTACGCTCTTCCAGGCGCGCATCGAGAATCGAAGTCAGCAAGGCAATGCTCAGCACCGCCAGGGTGGTGATCAGCACCAGATTGTCGAGGCCCTTGCCGTTCAAACCGGTGATCGCCGCGCCGCAGAAACTGCCATCGGCAAACTGCGCGGCGGCCATGCCAGTGTAGTGCATGCCGACAATGGCAATCCCCATCACCACCGCCGCGCCACTGCGGATCAGCCGCACATAAGGGCCCTTGCGGCGCAGGCGGAAGGCAATCCACAACGCCGCACCCGATGCCCCGACCGCAATCAGCAGCGAAGTGCCGAACAGTGTCGGGTCGTAATCGATCCCCGGCAGCATGCGCATGGCTGCCATGCCGGTGTAGTGCATGGCACTGATACCGGTGCCCATCACCAACGCACCGAACCCCAGTTGCCAGGCCGGCATCTGCGGCTGGCTGACCAGCCACAGGGCGAAACCGCAGGACAGGATACTGATCAACAGGGAGAGCAAGGTGATGTCCAGGTCATAACCCAGATCGATCGGCAAACTGAACGCAAGCATGCCAATGAAATGCATCGACCAGACACCGATACCCATGGCGCAAGCACCACCCGCCGTCCACAAATGCGCGGCCCGGCCCTTGGCGGTGGCAATGCGTCCGGTCAGGTCCAGTGCGGTATAGGAGGCAAGGATCGCAACACAAAGCGAAATGATGACCAGCGTGGGCGAATAACTACCAATGAGCATGGAGAAATCTCGAAATCCCCTCGTATTGCTTCCGTTCTCGAGGGCGAAATTGAGCGATTGTACTGATTCCGCCGTTGAACGCACTGAAAAAAGTTATCATTTCGCCATCAGTCCGATGAAACGCTTGTTTGAGTGCCGTAGCCGCTCAAACATGGGGTTTGCAGGATCTGTACAAGATCCGTACAAGATCGGTACAGGTTTATGTATAAGGCCACTTTTCGAATGACTCGCCGCAAAAACCTGTGGGAGCGTGGCTTGCCCGCGATGGCGTCATGTCTGGCGACATCGATGTTGGATGTGCCGGCCTCTTCGCGGGCAAGCCCGCTCCCACAGTGGGTGGTGGTGCTCGCAGATATTGTGACCGCCGCAAAAACCTGTGGGAGCGTGGCTTGCCCGCGAAGGCGTCAGACCTGGCGACATTGATGTGGGATGTGCCGGCCTCTTCGCGGGCAAGCCCGCTCCCACAGTGGGTGGTGGTGTTCGCAGATATTGTGACCGCCGCAAAAAACTGTGGGAGCGTGGCTTGCCCGCGAAGGCGTCAGGTCTGGCGACATTGATGTTGGATGTGCCGGCATCTTCGCGAGCAAGCCCGCTCCCAAAGTGGGTGGGTCAGTTAGGTTGTTCGATCTCTCCATCCCAGCCACCGCCCAGCGCGGCAATCAATTGCACGCTGGCGATCAGGCGGCTTTGCAGCAGGTTCAGGGCGGTGCGTTCATTGTTAAGCGCCGTTGCTTGGACCACCACCACATCCAGATACGCAATCACCCCGGCCTTGTACTGATTCTGCGTCAGACGCAAGGACTCACGGGCTGCATCCAGCGCCTGCTGACGCACCACTGCTTCATCTTCCAGCACCTTGATCTGCACCAGGAAGTCTTCTACCTCGCGGAACCCGTCGAGCACGGTTTGGCGATACTTGGCTACGGTCTCGTCGTAGGCCGCTTCACTACGATCCACTTCCGCCGAACGCTGCCCACCATCGAACAGCGTCATCGCCAGTTGCGGCCCCACCGACCAGAACCGGTTCGGCAAGCTGAACAGATTCTTCGAGGTACTGCTGCTGTAACCCCCGTTCATGCTCAGGGTCAGGTCCGGGTAATAAGCCGCCTTGGCCACGCCGATATTGGCATTGGCGGCAATCACCGAACGTTCGGCGGAAGCGATATCCGGACGCCGTTCCAGCAACTGCGAAGGCAGGCTCAGAGGCACATCAGGCAACACCGGAATGTTGTCGGTTTCAGCCAGTTTGAACTCGGCCGGCGGCAGACCGATCAACACCGCGATGGCGTTTTCGAACTGGGCCCGTTGCCAGATCAGGTCGACCATGTCCGCTTCGGTACTCTTGAGCTGCGTTTGCGCCTGGGCCACCGCATCCTTGCCGGAAACACCGGCGCGATACTGGTTTTCGGTCATCTTCAGCGAACGTTTGTAGGCCTCGACCGTCGCTTCCAGCAGACGCTTCTGCTCATCGATCACCCGCAATTGCAGGTAGTTCTGCACCAGTTCCGACTGCTGGCTCAGGCGCATCGCCGCCAGATCGGCGAAGCTCGCCTGGGCGTTGGCGGTGTCGGCTTCCAGGCCACGACGCAACTTGCCCCAGATATCCGCTTCCCAGCTGACACCGGCCTGCGCGGTGTAAGTGTCACGAATACCGCTGGAAGAACTGCTGAGGCTCGAACTGCTGCTGCCGGTGCCCTGGCTGGAACGGGTTTTCCCGACAGTCAGGTCCACGGTCGGGAAAAACGCGCCGCGAGCGCTGCGCACCAAGGCCTGGGCTTGACGGTACTGAGCTTCGGATTGAGCGACGGTCTGGTTGGAACTGTTGAGTTTGTCGATCAGGCCATTGAGCTGCTGATCGCCATACAGCTCCCACCAGGCACCACGGGCCAGAGCATCGCTGGGGTTGGCCTGGCGCCAGCCCTGCGCTTCCTTGTACTGCGCAGGCTCGGCGGTTTGCGGGCGCTGGTAGTCCGGGCCGACGGCGCAGGCACTGAGCATCGCCACGCACAACGACAGGCTCAGCAGCCGCGAGCCTCGGGCAGTGATGATCGGTGTGGCCAGGTTGAACAGCGAACGGTCATTCATAGCGGAGTTTCCAGAGCAGCATCGGTACGCACGCCGCGCCAGCGGTTGAAGCGATGGCGCAGCTTGTCGAGATAGAGGTAAACCACCGGGGTGGTGTAGAGGGTCAGCACCTGGCTGAAAATCAGCCCGCCGATGATGGTCAGGCCCAGCGGCTGGCGCATTTCCGCGCCTTCGGCACGGCTGAGCAGCAAGGGCAAGGCGCCGAGGATCGCCGCCAGGGTGGTCATCAGGATCGGTCGAAGACGTTGCAGGCAGGCATTGCGGATCGATTCCAGCGGCTCCATGCCCTGCTGGCGCTCCAGTTGCAGAGCCAGGTCGATCATCAGGATGGCGTTTTTCTTCACCACGCCGATCAGCAGGAACAAGCCCAGCAACGAGATCAGACTGAACTCGCCGCCCAGGGCATAGATCGACAGCAACGCACCGACGCCCGCCGACGGCAGGGTCGAGAGAATGGTCAGCGGATGGATGTAGCTTTCATAGAGCACGCCAAGCACCAGATACACCGCCACCAGCGCGCCGAGGATCATGAACGGCTGGCTCTTCTGGGTCGCGGCGAAGGCATCGGCGGTACCGGCCATTTTCGCGATCACGTCTTCCGGCAGGCCGACCGAGGCAATTGCGCGTTCGATAGCAGCCCCGCCCTGCTCCACCGTCACGCCTTCAGCCATGTCGAAGGAAATGCTCTCCGAAGCGAACTGGCCTTCGTGGCTGACCCGGTCGTCTTCCAGACTGTTTTCGTAATGGGCGATGGTCGACAGCGGAACCCGCGCGCCATCAGCGGTGATCACCTGCACCTGATTGAGGGTGATCGGGTCCTGGGCGTATTTCTGATTGACCTCCATGACCACCTGATACTGGTTGAGGCTGTCATAGATAGTGGAAATCTGCCGCTGACTGTAGGCGTTGTTCAGCACCGCCGTGACCATGTCCATGTCGATCCCGAGGCGCTTGGCCTGGTCGCGATCGACGATCAACGTCACCTGCTGGGCACCCCGGCCTTCCCGGGCGTCAATCGCCGTCAGCTCCGGCAACGCCTTGAGCGCGGTCACTACTTTCGGATACCACTCGCGCAGCGCTCCCAGATCACCGCTTTGCAGGATGTAGGAATACTGCGAGGTGGTCTGCTCGCGGCCGCCGCCGAATTGCAGGTCCTGGTCGGCCATCAGCATCAACTGCGCACCGGCAACCTTGGGCATTTCCTTGCGCAGGCGTTCGATGACCTTCTGCGCGGAGATGTTGCGTTCCTTGATCGGTTTCAGGCGCACCAGCATGAAGGCGTTGTTGGTGCCGTTGGTGCCGCCGATGAAGCCGGCCACGCTTTGCACCGCGTCGTCCTTGAGCACGGCACGGCGGAAGATTTCCATTTTCGGCTGCATCACGCTGAACGACAGGCCGTCGTCGCCGCGTACGAAACCGATCAACTGGCCGGTGTCCTGCTGCGGCAGAAAGGTTTTCGGCACCACCACGTACAGGGCGACGTTGACACCGACGGTGATGAACAGGCTGAGCAGCGTCAGGCGGCGATGACGCAACACCCAGTCGAGGCTGGTGGCGTACTTGGCGACCATCCACTCGTTGGCCCGCGCGCTCCAGCGTTGAAGGCGGTTTTCCTGACCGGGCGTGTGGGGTTTGAGCCAGCGCGCGCAGAGCATCGGCGTCAGGGTCAGCGAAACCAGCAGGGAAACCACGATCGCCGCGGCCAGAGTGATGGAGAATTCACGGAACAGGCTCTCGATGATGCCGCCCATGAACAGGATCGACAGGAACACCGCCACCAGTGACACGTTCATCGACAGCAAGGTGAAACCGACTTCCTGAGCGCCGAGATAGGCGGCCTTCATCGGTTTGACGCCTGCGTCGATATGCCGGGAGATGTTCTCCAGCACCACGATGGCGTCGTCCACCACCAGGCCGGTGGCGAGAATCAACGCCATCAGCGACAGGTTGTTGAGGGAGAAGCCGTAGAGGTACATCACGGCAAAGGTGCCCACCAGCGATACCGGCACCGCCAGCGTCGGGATCAGCGAGGCGCGGAAGTTACCGAGGAACAGGAACACCACCAGTATCACCAGCGCCACGGCGATCAGCAGGGTCATTTCCGCTTCATGCAGGGTGGCCTTGATCACCGGCGAGCGGTCCATGGCCAGGTTCAGTCTGACGCTGGCCGGCAATACCGCCTGCAACGCCGGCAACTGGGCCTTGATTTCGTTGACCGTCTCGATGATGTTGGCGCCCGCCTGACGGTTGATCACCAGCAGCACCGCCGACTCATCGTTGAAGAAACCGCTGTTGTAACGGTCTTCGACGCCATCACTGACCTTGGCCACATCCTTCAGGCGCAGAGCCGCGCCATCGGCATAGTGGATGATCAGCGACTCGTAATCCTTGGCTTTTTCCAACTGGTCGTTGGCCTGTACCTGCCACAGCCGCTGATCGTCCTCCACCGAACCCTTGGGTCGGCGCACGTTGGCGTTGGCGATGGTGTTGCGCACGTCATCCAGGGCCACGCCATACTGGTTCAGCGCCTGGGGTTCGAGCTCGATGCGCACCGCCGGCAGGGAGCTGCCGCCGATCTGCACTTCGCCGACGCCCTGCACCTGGGACAGGCTCTGGGACAGGATGGTCGAGGCCAGGTCATACAGCTGGCCCTTCTCCAGAACATCAGAAGTCAGCGAAAGCACCATGATCGGCGCCTGGGACGGGTTGACCTTCTTGTAGGTCGGCATGCTGCGCATACCGCTGGGCAGCAGGTTGCGCGAGGCGTTGATCGCCGCCTGCACTTCCCGGGCAGCGCCGTTGATGTCGCGGTCCAGGTCGAATTGCAGGATCACCCGGGTCGAGCCCTGGCTGGAACGACTGCTCATGGTATTGACCCCGGCGATAGCGCCGAAGGAGCGCTCCAGCGGCGTGGCCACGGTCGAGGCCATCACTTCCGGGCTGGCGCCGGGCAGGCTGGCCTGGACCACGATCACCGGGAAGTCCATTTGCGGCAGCGGCGACACCGGCAACAAACCGAAGCTCACGCCGCCCAGCAGCATGATCGCCAGGCTCAGCAACATGGTTGCGACCGGGCGCTTGATGAAAGGTCCGGAAAGGTTCATGGCTGCTCTACCGCGTCCGCTGACTCAGGCTTGCGGCCCCAGCGCCGACCCAGACGGTCGAAATACAGGTAGATCACCGGTGTGGTGAACAGCGTCAGGATCTGGCTGAGCAGCAGCCCGCCGACCATCACCAGACCCAGCGGTTGACGCAATTCCGCGCCGGAACCGGTGGCCAGCATCAGTGGCACCGCGCCGAACAACGCGGCCAGGGTAGTCATCAGGATCGGCCGGAAGCGCAGCAAGGCCGCCTGATAGATCGCTGTCTGCGGGTCCATGCCCTGGTTGCGTTCAGCGTCGAGGGCGAAGTCGATCATCATGATCGCGTTCTTCTTCACGATACCGATCAGCAGGATGATGCCGATGATGGCGATCATGCCCAGGTCGTTGCCGCTGAGGATCAACGCCAGCAAGGCGCCGACCGCCGCCGAGGGCAAGGTAGAGAGGATGGTGATCGGGTGGATGTAGCTCTCGTACAGCACGCCCAGCACGATGTACATGGTGACGACCGCCGCAAGAATCAGCAGCAAGGTGCTCGACAGCGACGCCTGGAAGGCCTCGGCGGCGCCCTGGAACTGGGTCTGCACGCCAATCGGCATGCCGATGTCCTTCTGCACCTGTTCGATGATCTCGACCGCATGCCCCAGCGCCACGCCGGGGGCCAGGTTGAACGACATCATCACTGCCGGGAACTGGCCGATGTGAGTAATCGCCAATTGCGCCTGACGTTCTTCGATATGCGCCAGGCTGGACAGGCGCACCTGCCCGCCATCGGTGGTCTTGACGTGAATCTGGTCCAGCGCCTGCGGGCCGATCTTCTCGCCGGACTGCGATTGCAGCACCACGCGGTACTGGCTGGCCTGGGTGTAGATGGTGGAAATCTGCCGCTGGCCGAAAGCGTCATACAGCGCGTCGGTGATGTTCGACACCGACACTCCGACCCGCGAGGCGGCATCACGGTCGATCACCAGGTAGACCTGCAGGCCCTTGTCCTGCAAATCGCTGGCAACGTCGGTCAGTTCGGGGCGCTCGGCCAGGGCTTCGACCAGACGGCCGCTCCACAGGCTGAGCAACTCGGAATCCGGAGACGACATGCTGAACTGATACTGAGTGCGGCTGACTCGGTCCTCGATGGTCAGGTCCTGCACCGGCTGCATGAACAGACGGATGCCCACCAGTTTGTCCAGTTCCGGTTGCAGGCGGGCAATCACCTGATTGGCGCTCAGGTCGCGATCGCTGTGGGACTTGAGGTTGATCAGCAGCCGACCGCTGTTGAGCGTCGAGTTGTCACCGTCGACACCGATGTAAGACGACAGGCTCTCGACCGCAGGGTCCGCCAGGATCACCTTGGCCAGTTCCTGCTGTCGCTCGCTCATGGCGGCGAAGGAAATCGACTGTGGCGCCTCGGAAATGCCCTGGATCACCCCGGTGTCCTGCACCGGGAAAAAGCCCTTGGGCACCGCCATATAGAGGAACACCGTCAACGCAAGGGTTCCGACGGCAACCAACAGTGTCAGCGGCTGGTGCTTGAGCACCCACTGCAGTTTGCGACCGTAGGCGGCGATCATCCAGTCGATGAAGGCGCCGCTGGCACGGTAGAAGCGGCCCTGCTCGTTTTCCTTGGGTTCACGCTTGAGCAGCCGCGCGCACATCATCGGCGTGAGGGTCAGGGAAACCACCAGGGAAATCAGGATCGCCACCGCCAGGGTGATGGCGAATTCGCGGAACAGGCGCCCCACTACGTCGGCCATGAACAGCAGCGGAATCAGTACCGCGATCAGCGACAGAGTCAGGGAAATCAGGGTGAAGCCGATCTGCTTGGCGCCCTTTAGCGCCGCATTCAACGGGCTGTCGCCCTCTTCAATGAATCGGGAAATGTTCTCCAGCATCACGATGGCATCGTCCACCACGAAACCGGTGGCGATGGTCAGGGCCATCAGGGTCAGGTTGTTGACCGAGAAACCGGCGAGGTACATCACGCCAAAAGTACCGATCAGCGACAACGGCACGGCCACCGACGGAATGATGGTGGCGCTGGCCCGGCGCAGGAACAGAAAGGTGACCATCACCACCAGGGCAATGGCGATCAGCAGTTCGTGTTGCACGTCCTTGACCGAGGCGCGGATGGTCTGGGTGCGGTCGGTCAACACCACGACGTCAAGGCCGGCCGGCAGGTTGTCGGTGATGCTCGGCAGCAAGGCCTTAATCCGGTCCACCACCTCGATGACGTTGGCCCCCGGCTGACGCTGGATGTTCAGCAGCACCGCCTGGTTTTCGTTGGCCCAGGCTGCCAGACGTTCGTTTTCCGCACCGTCGACGATCTCGGCCACGTCCTTGAGGCGCAACGGCGCGCCGTTGGCATAAGCGAGGATCAGGTTGGCGTAGTCCGCAGGCGAAGTCAGCTGGTCGTTGGCATCGAGCATCGACACCCGGGTCGGGCCGTCGAAGTTGCCCTTGGGCTGGTTGACGTTGGAGGCACCGATCAGGGTCCGCACGTCCGACAGGTTCAGGCCATTGGCCGCCAGGGCCTCGGGATTGACCTTGATCCGCACCGCCTGACGCTGACCGCCGGCAATGCTGACCATGCCGACGCCGCTGATCTGGGCGATTTTCTGCGCCATGCGGGTGTCGACCAGATCGTTGAGCTTGGGCAACAGCATGGTCTTGGAGGTGATGGCCAGGGTCAGCACCGGCGTATCGGCCGGGTTGACCTTGTTATACACCGGCGGCGCCGGCAGGTCCTTGGGCAACAGGTTGGTGGCGGCGTTGATCGCGGCCTGCACCTGCTGCTCGGCGACGTCCATATTGATGTCGAGGCTGAAACGCAGGGTCAGCACCGAGGCGCCACCGGAGCTGGTCGAGGCCATCTGGGTCAGGCCGGGCATCTGGCCGAACTGACGTTCCAGTGGCGCGGTGACAGCGCTGGTCATGACGTCCGGGCTGGCGCCAGGATAAAGGGTCATCACGCGAATGGTCGGGTAATCGACCTGGGGCAATGCCGACACCGGCAGCAGGCGATAGGCGATCACACCGGCCAGAACGATGGCCAGCATGCTCAGGGTGGTCGCTACCGGGCGAAGGATGAACAGCCGCGAGAGATTCATGCGCCGCCCTTTTTCGCCTTGTCGGCAGGTGCCGGTTCAGTGCTGCTGGCCGCCGATTTACCCTGCAGGTGGCCGGCCGGGTTGGTCGGCACCTGCTGCGGATCGTTGACCACTTCGACATCGCTGCCGTCCTTGAGTCGATCGGTGCCTTCGAGCACCACGCGATCACCCGCGGCCAGGCCTTCGGTGACCACGGTGTTTACGCCGTCGCTGGCGCCGATTTTCAACTGACGGATCTTGACCTTCTTGTCGCCGTCCAGCGCGTAGACGAAGGTGCCGTTGGTACCGAACTGGATCGCGGCCGATGGCGCCAGGATCACGTCTTTCAGGGTGTCGGCCAGCAGGCGCACGTTGACGAACTGGTTGGGGAACAGCGCCTGGTCGCGGTTGTCGTAGCGGGCCTTGAACTTCAGGGTGCCGGTGGTGACATCGATCTGGTTGTCCAGGCTCTGCAGTACGCCGGTGGCCTGCAGCTTGGTGTCGCCACGGTCCCAGGCTTCGGCCGGCAGCTTGGCGCCGCTGCGATAGCGGGCGAGCACGGTGTCGAGGCTGTTTTCCGGGAGGGTGAAGGCGACGCTGATCGGCTGGGTCTGGGTGATGATCGCCAGCGCCGTGGTGTCGTTGGCCGCGACGAGGTTGCCGACGTCGAGCTGGCGCAGGCCAACGCGACCGGCAATCGGCGCGCGGATCTTGGTGAATTCCAGATTGAGCTTGGCGTCGTTGACCGCCGCCTGATTGGTCTTGACCGTGCCCTGGAACTGGCCGACCAGCGCGACCGCGGTGTCCAGGGTCTGCTTGGCGATGCTGTCTTCTTTATAAAGGCCGGTGTAACGCTCGACATCCACCTGGGCGTTCTTCAACTGCGCCTGGTTCTGCAGCAAGGTGCCTTCGGCCTGGAGCAAGGCGTTCTGGTACGGGCGCGGGTCGATTTCAGCCAGCAGATCGCCAGCCTTGACCATCTGCCCTTCCTCGAAATAGATCTTGACCAGTTCGCCGCCGACGCGGCTGCGCACATTGATGGTGTTCAGCGCCGTAACGGTGCCCAGCGCCTTGTAATACAGCGGGAAATCGCCCTTGACCGCCGGGGCCACACGCACCGGAACCGGGCCGGAAGCGCCGCCGAACCCCGGACGCATCGCCCCTGACCTGCCCGTATGCCCTGCTGCGGCCTTTGGCTGTGCCCCTTCTTTGGGCGCAGCACCGCCGGGCCAGAATTTCCAGCACAGGGCGGCGATGACCAACAGGACAAGCAGGCCGAACAGCCAGCGACGGGGACTACGGGAAGCGGGAGATTGCATTGAGAGATCAACCATTGGGCGCGTGGGCTTCTGTTACATAAGGCTGAACGATAAGCACTGACGGCTGCTAAGCAAAGCGCCTTTACCGGCAATTTACCTTTGGCTTACGTAACAAGAGATTTGTGTAAGACACTGAAGCACAAATGAAAACGGCCTGGACAGGGCCAGGCCGTTAACAATTGTAATGCGCGGTTACTTCAGAACGGCGAGGGCTGCGTCGTAGTTCGGTTCTTCAGCGATTTCCTTGACCAGCTCGCTGTGCAGCACGTTGTCGTTCTCGTCCAGCACTACCACTGCACGAGCGGTCAGGCCTTTGAGCGGGCCGTCGGCGATGGCTACGCCGTAGTTCTGGATGAATTCGGCACCGCGCAGGGTCGACAGGTTCTGTACGTTTTCCAGGCCTTCGGCGCCGCAGAAACGGGCCTGTGCGAATGGCAGGTCGGCGGAAATGCACAGCACCACGGTGTTGGCGATGTCATTGGCCTGGGCGTTGAACTTGCGTACCGAAGTGGCGCAGGTCGGGGTGTCGACGCTTGGGAAGATGTTCAGCACTTTGCGCTTGCCGGCAAAGTCTTTCAGGGTGACGTCGGACAGATTGCCGGCAACCAGGGAAAAGGCTGGCGCCTTGGAACCGGCTTGTGGCAGCTCGCCGTTGACTTGAACCGGGTTGCCTTTGAGAGTCACTTGAGCCATGAACGGAGTCCTTCTGAACGTTGATGTAGAGAGTCGTGAAGAGGCGGAAGTTAACCACGAAATCGGCCGGCGACCTACCCCGGATACAAATCGTGATTTCTTCGTACGTTGTCCCGCGGGGGAACGCGGTCAACTGTGGGAGCGGGCTTGCCCGCGAAGGCGTCAGACGGGCCGACATAGAGGGGGAGTGTGCCGGCCTTTTCGCGGGCAAGCCCGCTCCCACAGGATCTCGGTGTTTATGAGAATTGTGATCGACAAAAGAATCCGTGATTTGTGTGGCACCGCTGTCGATTGCGCAGCCGCTCGTTCGACTATAAGTGAATCATCCAAATCCAGCGGAGATAACACCATGCGCTTCATGATCATTATCAAGGCCAGCCAGGATTCCGAAGCCGGCATCATGCCCAGCACCGAACTGCTCACCGCCATGGGCAATTACAACGAAGAGCTGGCCAAGGCCGGCATCCTCCTCGCCGGCGAAGGCCTGCATCCGAGCAGCAAAGGCACCCGCGTGCGCTTTTCCGGAGACAAACGCACTGTGATCGACGGCCCCTTCGCCGAAACCAAGGAACTGATTGCCGGTTTCTGGCTGTGGCAGGTCAAATCGAAAGAAGAAGCCATCGAATGGGTCAAACGCTGCCCAAACCCGATGCCCGGGACTGAGCCGGAGATCGAGATTCGACAGGTGTTCGAGATGGAGGATTTCGGGGAAGAACTGACGCCGGAGCTGCGTGAACAGGAAGAGCGGGCGTTCGGGCAGAGCCGTAAATGCTGAGCCACCCCGACCTGTAGGAGCGAGCATGCTCGCGATGGTAGCCCAGGCACCGCTGGCATTAAGACAGCCCGCGTTATCGTTGACCTCCATCGCGAGCATGCTCGCTCCTACAGGGGGACCGTGTGATACCACCAAAGAATTAACCCCTCCGACTGGCTAACCCCCCTTTAGCTGCTAGCTTCAAAAGACATGTCCTACAAGCCTCGCGGGAAAGAGACTACGCAACAGCGGCCGTGCTCCGTTCGAAGAGGCGCCGCCCAATGAGCCACCAGGGAACCGGGGAATCATGTCCAACCATTCAGGAGCGAACGCCCGAGCGTCGGCAGTCCTCAGTTCGTCTGCCATTCGTACTCAAAGCAGCAACCCGCCGAACATAGACACGGGCAGCGCGCTGCGCCCCGAAACAGACAACCCCGACACTCCCAACGCCCACGCCAAAACGAGCCTTCCCGCCGTTCGCGGGGCACACCATCACGTCTGGAAAGTGAGGCCCACGCCATGCACATAGCCATTCGTACCGCCGGCTTCGGCCTGATGACCATGTTCGTCAGTTGCGGCGTCGGCGCCGAGACCAGCCCACAAGCAGTTAGCTACACCACTCAAATCATCAGCGGAGCAACACATGATCAAGCCCTTCGCAGTGCGCCCGTTACTGGCGCTGTGCCTGGTCGCAAACAGTCAATGGGTACTGGCGGCTGAAGGCGGCGTCGGCCGACCAATCACCGGCCAGCAGGTCTTCTCCAATGCCGGCATCGTGCCACCCGAACCCGGCTGGGTGATGTCGCTGAGCAGCATCTGGTACGACGGCGACCTCAAGGGCAGTACCCAGGTGCCCATTGGCGGTGCCGTGAGTACCGGGCTGGACATGAAGGTGTCCTACACCATCGCCAACTTCACCCATGTCTGGGACACCGGCAAAGGTCGCTGGAACTATGCCTCGGCCGTCGGCGTGCCGGTGCAGTACACCGACGTCAGCGCCAGCATCACCGGCCCCCGTGGCCGCACGCTGGGCACCAGTGACAGCGGCACCCAGTTCGCCGACATGCTGGTCACGCCAATTGCCGCCGGATACCACTTCGATGAGGTGAACCACATCTCCTTTTCGCTGCCGATCTACGTGCCGACCGGTGCCTACAACGTCGATCGCCTGGCCAACCCCGGACAGAACACCTACACCTTCATGCCCACCGTGGCCTTCACCCATCTGGACGGCAAAGGTGGCGAATTCACCCTGTCCAGCGGACTGGAGTTCTACACCGAAAATGACGAAACGGATTACCAGAACGGCGACATCTTTACCCTCGACGCCCTCTGGACCCACGGATTCGGCAATGGCTGGGCGGCGGGAATGGTGGCCGGCTACATCCAGCAGATCAGCGATGACACCGGTTCCGGCGCCACCAGCGGTTTTCGCGGGCGCTCCGTGGGTGCCGGTCCGGTGATCGGCTGGACCGGCAAGTTCGCCGATGCCCAGGCCAACCTCAGCCTGCGCTGGGTGCCGGAGTTCGACACCAAGAATCGCCCTGAGGGCAACGGCGTTGCGGTCAACATGACACTGGCGTTTTTCTAGGAACTGACGCAAAGCTGCAACAGCGTGTGTTTCTGTACTGCAGGCTGCAATCTTTTAATCTTTGATCGTTCCCACACTCCGCGTGGGAACGCAGCCAGGGGCGCTCTGCGTCCCAATCAAAAGCCGAACGCGGAGCGTCCGTGGAGGCATTCCCACGCGGAGCGTGGGAACGATCGATCATCGGTGGTCCAGTCTCTTAACCCTTGGCCTGATTCACCGCCTCTTGGTGATCCAACGCCCGCTCCACCAACAAATGCACCCCGTCAGCCATCCGGCTGAGCGCCAGCGCCACAGACCGGCGCGAACCCTCCACATCGTCCGCCAGATCCGCCGCAATGGCGCTGATGGACAGCAGGTCCTCGGAAGCATTGGCCAACAGAGCTTCGGTATCGATACCGGGGGAAACGGTGAAGAGCTGAAATTTTCGGCGTTTGCCTGATTTTTCTTGTGCGGGCGGGAAGTAGTGAGAGAAAGCGCGGTCGGCGGCTTCCTTGAGCTTTTCGTCTTCGTGGGAAGCTTGGGAATCTGTATCAGGGGAATTAGGGGTAGCTTTGGACATGGTTATACCTTCATTCGTTATGAGAGCGTTTTCCTTCGTTTGCCCCTTCAGGTTTCCAGGCCCGGTCGCTGAGTTTGCAGCGACACCGCAAACGATAAAGATTTCCCCAAAACCCCACCAGTCAGCGGCTTCCGGCAATTCTGTAGGTCACGCCGCAGGAACTCGTAGGCCCAAACCGTTCCTACGGACAAGCTTTTAAACAAAGTAGGAGCGAGCCTGCTCGCGATGGACGTGAACGATGACGCGGGGCGCCTGAATGCCAGCGATGTCTGGACACTCATCGCGAGCAGGTTCGCTCCCACAGGTTTTTTGGTTGTTTGCACATCGGGGCTGCGACATCGCCAACCCACCCGTTTCAGGCGGTTTGTGGATTTTTCGCCTAATGTTCAATCTGAAATTTTTAAACACAACAGTGCGCGAAAACTTCACAGAAGGGACTCGGCCATGTCTGCACTCAACGACCTCAACGCCCTGCAAGCCAGCATCGCCGAAGCGGTGCTCGGCCAGGACCAGGTGATCCGGCAGATCCTGGTCGGCCTGTTGGCCAACGGCCACCTGTTGCTGGAAAGCCTGCCTGGTCTGGCCAAGACCCGTACGGTCAAGGCCCTGGCCCGGCATCTGGACGCGAAGATGAGCCGTATCCAGTTCACTCCGGACCTGCTGCCCTCGGACATCACCGGCGCAGAAGTGCTGCATCAGGTCGAGGGCAAAAACGAAATCCGTTTTCAGCCCGGACCGCTGTTCGGCAACCTGATCCTGGCCGACGAGATCAACCGCGCCCCGGCCAAGGTCCAGGCGGCGTTGCTCGAAGCCATGGAGGAACGGCAGATCACCGTGGCCGGCAACAGCCATGTGCTGCCGGAGCTGTTCATCGTGGTTGCCACCCAGAACCCCATCGAGCAGGAAGGTACTTACCCGCTGCCCGAAGCGCAGATGGACCGCTTCCTGATGAAAGTGCTGCTGGACTATCCCAGCGCCGAAAACGAAAGCCAGGTGCTGCGCCTGTTGCGTGAAGAAGAGCAGGCACTGGGTGCAAACACCGCCGCCGTTCAGGGTTTTTCCCTGCCTCAAGAAGTGATCTTCGCCGCACGCCGTGAAGTCAGCGCGGTGCATGTCTCCCCCGCCATCGATCGCTACCTGATCGACCTGATCAACGCCACTCGCTACCCCACCGACTACGACGCCGACCTCGGTCGCTGGATCAATGTCGGCGCCAGCCCCCGCGGCGGCATTGGCCTGGACCGCTGTGCCCGCGCCGAGGCGTGGTTGCAGGGCCAGGACTTCGTCTCGCCGGACAACGTGCGCGCCGTGGTCCATCCCGTGCTGCGCCATCGCCTGCATCTGAGCTACGACGCGGTGGCCGACGGAGTGACAGCCGATCAAGTGATCGACCGTCTGCTCGACAAAGTCGCGATTCCTGCATGACGGTCGATGGTCTGGTCTACGTTTCTCTGGCGCAGTTGATGGCCCTGGAGTTCAAGGCCCGTGACCTGAGTTTCCAGGCGCGCCAACCTCGCGGCAGCATCCTCGCCGGTAACCATGCCTCGCGCCTGCGCGGTCGTGGGCTGAATTTCGATGAACTGCGCCGCTATCAGCCCGGCGACGATTTGCGCCACCTCGACTGGCGTGCCTCGTTGCGCACCGGCAAACCGGTGGTTCGCACTTTCACCGAGGAACGTGACCGCCCGGCACTGATCCTGGTTGACCAGCGCATGTCGATGTTCTTCGGCTCGCAACGCAGCTTCAAGTCCGCGACGGCCGCCGAGCTTGGCGCCCTGGCCGCATGGATGGTGTTCAACGCCGGCGACCGGGTGGGCGGTTTGGTGTTCAACGATCAGCGCATCGACAGCGTTTCACCGTTGCGCAGCCGCAAGCGCATCGAAGCGCTGTGCAGTCACATCGCCCAGCAGAATCAGGCCCTGAGCGCGGCGAGCCCGGACGCCGAGGGGGAAGATCAGCTCGACCGCGTGTTGCAGCGCTGCCTGGCGGTCGCCGGGCACGATCATCTGATCTGCATCGTCAGCGACTTTGCCGGCGCCGGCGAACGCACCCTGCAATTGATGCGGCAACTGGCGGCGCACAACGATGTGATCGCCATGCAGGTTTACGATCCGTTGGCGCTGAACCTGCCGAAAAACGGACGTCTGCTGGTCACCCAGGGTCAGTTGCAGGTTGAGCTGGCGGTGGAGCGGCGTCAGGTGCATCAACCGCTTGGGGATTTTCTCGGCGGGCGATTGAAGGACGTCGCCACCTTGCTGCGCCGCAGTCAGGTGCCGTTGATAATGTTCAGCACAGCACTCGATTCCCAGGAACAATTGCGCGCCGAACTGGGCAAGCTCAGCGGGAATGCGCGATGAATCCGAACATACCGAGTATCGATCAACTCAAGGAGATCGCGTTGCCGGCGCCGGTCAGTTATGCGCCGCAGACTTGGGGTTGGTGGGTGTTGCTGGCGGCGCTGCTGTTGACTGCTTTGATCATCGGTGCGCGGCGCTACTGGCAGTGGCGCCGGAATCGTTATCGGCGTGAGGCCTTGGTGCGGTTGGCGCAGTTGCAAAAGCGCAGTGATGATTTGAATGCGTTGCGTGAGTTGCCGGAGCTGCTCAAGCGAGTGGCCCTTTCAATGCCCCCTCGGCATATGAAGATCCCTGTGGGAGCGGGGGGGGGGGGGGGGGGGGCGGGTGGGGGGAGGTGGATATGTGGCCATCCGATCTCTTTTCAGGAAAACACC
>NZ_JBSVXG010000106.1:0-20395 GCF_054070595.1 Pseudomonas sp. SDO55104_S430
TACAGGTACGCAATCTCTGTAGGAGCGAGGCTTGCCCGCGAATGGGGCTGCGCCGTTACATCAATCCAGCATCAACACCTTGGCCAAAATGATCTTCGGCCCCTTCATCTTCTTGATGATGATCCGCAAGCCTTCGACTTCCAGCACTTCTTCCTCTTCCGGTACGCGCTTGAGACTCTCGTAGACCAGACCCGCCAGCGTTTCCGCTTCGACGTGGTCCAGATCGATCCCCAGCAGCCGTTCGACCTTGAACAACGGCGTATCGCCACGCACCAGCAGTTTGCCCGGCTGGTACGCGAGGATCCCGCGTTCGGCCTTGCGGTGTTCGTCCTGGATGTCGCCGACCAGCACTTCCAGCACGTCTTCCATGGTCAGGTAGCCGATGATGTTGCCGTCGGCCTCTTCAACCACGGCGAAGTGCGAGCCGCCCTTGCGGAACTGCTCCAGCAATTGCGACAGCGGCATGTGCCGGGACACGCGCTCCAACGGACGGGTCAGCTCGGCCAGGTTGAACGACTCCGGAATGTGGTCCAGGGCCGCCAGTTCCAGCAGCAGGTCCTTGATGTGCAGCAGGCCGACGAACTCCTGTCGCTCGCTGTCGTACACCGGATAACGGCTGAACTTGTGGCGACGGAACATCGCCAGGATTTCCTTGAGCGGTGCGTTGAACTCCAGGGTCACCAGGTCTTCGCGGGAGTTGGCCCAGTCGACTACCTCCAGCTCGCCCATTTCCACCGCCGAGGCCAGTACGCGCATGCCCTGGTCGCTCGGATCCTGACCACGGCTGGAGTGCAGGATCAGTTTCAGTTCTTCGCGGCTGTAATGGTGCTCATGGTGCGGGCCGGGCTCGCCTTGACCGGCGATGCGCAGGATCTGGTTGGCGCTGGCGTTGAGCAGGTAGATGGCCGGGTACATGGCCCAATAGAACAGGTACAGCGGCACCGCGGTCCACAGCGACAGCAGCTCGGGTTTGCGGATCGCCCAGGATTTGGGCGCCAGTTCGCCGACCACGATGTGCAGGTACGAAATGATGAAGAACGCGGTGAAGAACGATACCGCCTTGACCACTTCGGGAGAGTCCACGCCCACGGCACTCAATACCGGTTCCAGAATGTGGGCGAAGGCCGGCTCACCGACCCAGCCCAGGCCCAGGGAGGCGAGGGTGATACCCAGTTGGCACGCCGACAGGTAGGCATCGAGCTGGCTGTGTACGGTGCGCAGGATGTGTCCGCGCCAGCCGTGCTGCTCAGCGATGGCCTCGACGCGGGTCGAGCGCAGCTTGACCATGGCAAATTCCGCCGCAACGAAAAAGCCGTTGAGCAAAACCAGGATCAGAGCAAAAAGAATCATGCCGAAGTCGGCGAATATTGTTGCGAGGGTCAAACCAGGGGAAGGGTCCATGATGGAGTTTTGCGGGTTCCGTGTATTCGAAGGATAAGAAAAAAGTGCGCCTGAAAAGGCAGGCGCAAGTCAGCCAATGTAGCGGCTGACTTGGCAATTGCCTAGTGGCCAGTGCTGGCCGGTATCAGTCGGCGGTGCTGATGACCCGGGATTTGCTGACCTGGGCGGGAGCGAAATGGCAGGTAAAGGTACTGCCGTGGCCCGGCACGCTGCTGATTTCCATCCGCGCACGGTGGCGCAGCAGGACGTGTTTGACGATCGCCAGCCCCAGGCCGGTGCCGCCGGTATTGGAATTGCGACTGGAGTCGACACGGTAGAAGCGCTCGGTCAGGCGCGGCAGGTGTTTGCTGTCGATGCCGATCCCGGAGTCCTGCACGCTCAGGTGCGCACCTTGCTCGTCACCCCACCAGCGAATGCGGATGTTGCCTTCGGCCTGGGTGTACTTCACGGCGTTGAACACCAGGTTGGAAAACGCACTCCGCAGTTCCCCTTCGCTGCCCTTGAGCAGGATGGTGGGGTCGGCTTCCAGGGTGATGCGCTGGTTTTTCTGGCCGGACAGCTGCTGCGCATCACTCTTGATCGATTGCAGCAGGCCGTCGATGGCCACCGGCTGGTTGTCCGACGGGTAATCCGTAGCTTCCAGCTTGGCCAGCAACAGCAAGTCGTTGAGCAGGGTCTGCATGCGTCCGCCCTGTTGCTGCATCTGCTGCAGGGCGCGACCCCAGCGCGGGTTCACTTCCTCGACGTTGTCGAGCAGGGTTTCCAGATAACCGCAGATCACCGTCAGCGGCGTGCGCAGCTCGTGGGAAACGTTGGCGATGAAGTCCTTGCGCATCTGCTCCAGCTGATGGATGCGTGTGACATCGCGCACCAGCATAAGGTGTTCGTTGTTGCCGTAGCGGGTGATGTACAGCTGAATGCGCATCCGATCGTTGGTCGGCGAGGGGATTTCCAGTGGTTCGGCGTAGTTGTCCAGCTCGAAGTACTCCTTGAAGCGCGGATGGCGCACCAGATTGGTCACCGGTTGGCCGCTGTCCTGCGGTGTCTTGAGGCCCAGCAGGGTTTCGGCGGCGCGGTTCCACCATTCCAGGTTGCCGTCGGTGTCGAGCATGACGACGGCGTCCTTCAACGCTGCGGTGGATTCCTGGACCCGGTCGATCACCGCTTGCAGACGCCCGCGAACCCGTTGGTCGCGGCGTTGCAGGTGGTAGATGCTGTCGAACACTTCGCCCCACAGGCCGTAGCCATCTGGCGGTGCTTCATCGGGTTTGTGCAGGCGCAGCCATTCATGCAGGCGCAGCAGCTGTTTGAGGGTCCAGGCCAGGTAAATGCCCAGTCCCGCAGCGAGGCTCCAGCCGTAGTAGCCAGTGATCAGGCCAATCACCAGGCAGGCGGTGACCAGCAGCAGCATGTGGCGAATCAGGGTGCCATGCCAGTTTTGATTCACTTGAACGCGCGTCCTTGTCTACTGCAACAGCGGGAGAAATCCGGCTCAGGCCTTGGTAGAGAACCGATAGCCGGTGCCGCGCACGGTTTGTACCAGATTTTCGTAGGCATCGCCGAGGGCTTTGCGCAGGCGACGGATATGCACGTCGACGGTGCGCTCCTCGACATAGACGTTGCCGCCCCAGACCTGATCCAGCAGCTGGCCACGGGTATAGGCGCGCTCCTGGTGGGTCATGAAAAACTGCAACAGACGGTATTCGGTCGGTCCCATTTCCGCAGGCTTGCCGTCGATGGTCACACGGTGGCCGATCGGATCGAGCAGCAGGCCGCCGACTTCAATCGGCGCTTCGCCATCGGTCGGGCCGGCGCGACGCAGTACGGCTTTCAGTCGCGCGACCAGCTCGCGAGGGGAGAAAGGTTTGGTGATGTAATCGTCGGCGCCGACTTCCAGGCCCTGGATCTTGTTGTCCTCTTCGCCCTTGGCGGTGAGCATGATGATCGGGATATCCCCGGTCAGCTCATCGCGCTTCAGGCGTCGGGCCAGCTCGATGCCGGAGGTGCCGGGCAGCATCCAGTCGAGCAGGATCAGGTCCGGCTTGCGGTCAACGATAATGGCGTGGGCCTGCTGGGAGTTCTCAGCCTCCAGGCAGTCATAGCCGGCCATTTCCAATGCAACGGCGATCATTTCGCGAATAGGCGCTTCGTCGTCGACGATCAGAATGCTCCTGCCAACCATGCCTTAATCCTCTTGTCATTTAACTGTCTTGCGCCGCATTAGATAACGGAAATATTGCAGTCGTGTGACAGTATTTTAGTCAGCCTGCGATTGTGGCGAACCTGAACTAAGCTCTAAGTCCGAACCCTGACAACCACAAACGGAAGGTTTCCATGAATCACATTGCTCAATCCTGGAAGGCTCTGCTGGTCACTGCCGCGATAACGCTGCCGACACTGGCGTTTGCTGCCGACCCGGCGATGATGAAAGACGGGATGATGGTCGATCACAAAGGCATGACGCTGTACACGTTCGACAAAGACTCGGGCGGCAAGTCGATGTGCAACGACGAGTGCGCCAAGAACTGGCCACCGATGATGGCCCCTGCTGACGCCAAGGCCGAAGGCAAATGGACCGTGATCAAGCGCGATGACGGCCATATGCAATACGCCTATGACGGCAAGCCGCTGTACACCTTCGTGAAAGACACCAAGCCCGGAGACATGACGGGCGACAAGATGAAAGACGTCTGGCACGTAGTGCACGAATCGCAGAAATAAGTTTTTCTGCAAAAAAAATCGCAGCCTCCGGCACCCTCATGTAGGAGCTGCCGCAGGCTGCGATCTTTTTTTCTGAATCTCAACGCAACGCGTAATCCAGCACAATCCCGACGAAAATCGCCAAACCGGCCCAGTGGTTGTGCAGGAACGCCTTGAAGCAACGCATCCGGTCCTTGCCCCGCGTGTACCAGAACTCCCAGGCAAAGCAGCCCGCGGCCACCGCCAGCCCGAGGTGGAACCAGCCGCCCAGCTCGAATTTCGACCCGGCCAGCAGCAGGCAACCCAATGCCAGGCATTGCAGGGTCAGGATGATCACCCGGTCGGCCTCTCCGAACAGAATCGCCGTGGATTTCACGCCGATCTTCAGATCGTCATCGCGGTCGGTCATCGCGTAATAGGTGTCGTAGCCCACCGTCCACATCAGGTTGGCGATGTACAACAGCCACGCCGCTGCCGGCAATTCACCGGTTTCGGCGGTGAACGCCATCGGCATCCCCCAGGAAAACGCAGCGCCCAGTACCACTTGCGGGTAATAGGTGTAGCGCTTCATGAACGGGTAGCTGAACGCCAGCGCCAGGCCGCCAAGCGACAGCAGGATCGTGGTGGCGTTGGTGCACAGGACCAGCAGGAAGCTCACGCCCATCAGCACGGCAAAGAACACCAGCGCCTCTTTGGAGCTGATCTTGCCGCTGACCAGCGGACGCTGTTCGGTGCGCTTCACATGACCGTCGACCTTGCGGTCCGCCCAATCATTGATCACGCAACCGCCGGCACGGGTCAGCACTACGCCGAGGACGAAAATCACGATGTTGGCCAGAGACGGTGAGCCCTTGCCGGCGATCCACAGCGCCCACAGCGTCGGCCACAGCAGCAGATAAATGCCGATCGGCTTGTCCATCCGCGTCAGCTGAATGAAGTCCCAGGCCCGAGGATTCACGCGATTCAGGGACTTGAGCAGGCTCTGATACATCAGCAGTTCTCCGGGTGGGCGCGGGCGGCGTTCCACAGGGTCGGCAGGAATATTTCGGCCACCAGTACGCTCAACGTGCCGCGGTCGAAGCGTGAACGGCGGCCCCAGAGTTCAGGCGCGCTGACTTCGCCCGGCAGCCATGCTTGAGGATAGTGGCAAACCTCGATGGCGCGGCGCTGGAAGGCGTGATCGCAAAACAGCAGTTCGCCGAGCGAGCGGCTGCCCAGTTCGTCCATGTGCAAGCCGTCGCCCTGCAGCGCGCTGCGTGCCGCGACGCTGCGGGCAAACACCCAGGCCTCGCCATGCCCGCGCAAATACACCTCGCGCACCCAGCCTTCGCTGCCTTCGGCCAGATCCAAGGCGGCGCATTCATCGTCGCGCAGGGTTTGCCAGCCTTCGAACAATGGCGTGACGCTGAAGCCGTCATTCGACAGACGGGTCAGGCGCCGGGTCAGCGATCCTTCGTCGAACAGCCAGTCGAGGGTAAACGGGTCGGGGAGGGGCGTGAGCAGGCTTTGGGGGAGCCAGAGCGGGGATTCTGAGTGGTGCACAATGAGTCAGTATTGGCAGCAAATGAGGCGGCGAGCTTACCATGTCAGGCCATCATATCGAGTGATAAGCCCCCGGTTGCGCCGAACAGGCTTGCATCTGCCGGGCCCCATCAGTACAAAACGCCCTGAGCCGAGCGGCAGCGCTGTATCCATCGACCGTTCGCGCCGGCAACACCTGAACCCTGAGGAACTGATTGAATGAAAAAGTGGCAATGTGTGGTCTGCGGCCTGATCTACAACGAAGCCGACGGCTGGCCGGATGACGGCATTGCGCCGGGCACCCTGTGGCAGGACGTGCCGGAAGACTGGCTGTGCCCGGATTGCGGCGTCGGCAAAATGGATTTCGAAATGATCGAAATCAACTAAGACATCTAAAGGAGTAGGCAATGAACGCACCTGTCGTGATCGTCGGCACCGGCCTTGCGGGCTACAACCTGGCCCGGGAGTTTCGCAAACTCGATGGCGAAACCCCGCTGCTGCTGATTACCGCCGATGACGGGCGTTCCTACTCCAAGCCGATGCTGTCCACCGGTTTCGGCAAAAACAAGGACGCCGATGGCCTGAGCATGGCCGAACCCGGTGCGATGGCCGAGCAGCTGAAGGCTGAAGTCCGCACCCATACCCGCATCAGCGGCATCGATCCTGGCCACAAACGCCTGTGGATCGGTGAGGAAGCGGTCATTTACCGTGACCTGATCCTGGCCTGGGGCGCAGAAACCGTGCGCGTGCCCATCGAAGGTGATGGGGCGGACTGCGTATTCCCGATCAACGACCTGGAAGACTACGCACGCTTTCGTGCGGCCGCCGCCGGCAAGCGGCGGGTGCTGCTGCTCGGCGCCGGCCTGATCGGCTGCGAGTTCGCCAACGATCTGAGCCTGGGCGGCTATGAAGTGGACCTGGTAGCACCCTGCGAGCAGGTCATGCCGACGCTGCTGCACCCCGCGGCGGCCGCTGCGGTTCAGGCAGGGCTGGAGAGCCTTGGTGCGCGCTTCCACCTCGGCCCGGTGCTCAACCGTCTGCAACGGGTTGCCGATGGTCTGGAAGCGCATCTCTCCGACGGCCAGATCATTGCCTGCGACGTGGTGGTTTCGGCCATTGGCCTGCGCCCGCGCATCGACCTGGCCGCCGCGGCCGGTTTGCAGGTCAA
This sequence comes from Pseudomonas sp. SDO55104_S430, assembly GCF_054070595.1. Lineage (NCBI taxonomy): Bacteria > Pseudomonadati > Pseudomonadota > Gammaproteobacteria > Pseudomonadales > Pseudomonadaceae > Pseudomonas > Pseudomonas sp. SDO55104_S430. The sequence continues at coordinate 6,791 of NZ_JBSVXG010000106.1, forward strand.
TCGCGGCGTGATGGTCAACCGTCACCTGCAAACCTCCCACGCCAACATCTACGCCCTGGGCGACTGTGCCGAGGTCGACGGGCTGAATCTGCTGTACGTGATGCCGCTGATGAGCTGCGCACGCGCGCTGGCCCAGACCCTCGCCGGCAACCCGACGGCGGTCAACTACGGCCCGATGCCGATTACCGTCAAAACCCCGGTGTGCCCGTTGGTGGTGTCCCCGCCGCCACGGGGCCTGGAAGGTAGCTGGACGGTGGAAGGACAGGGTGCTGACATCAAGGCGCTTTGCCGCGATGCCGGTGGCAAGCTGCTCGGCTACGCCCTGACTGGCACGGCGGTGATGGAAAAACTGGCCCTGAACAAAGAGCTTCCGGCACTGCTGGCGTAAATGCCGGTCGTTCTGTCGGAATAACCCTCAAAATGCCCTGAGAAAGGCCGTATCGATACTGGCGCGGCTGTGCGGTGCGTGCCATCCTCACACCCGTCTGCCGCAGAGTAGAGCATCTGCGGCGCCTTGGGCGCTGCTCCAGAGAGAGCAGCACGGACATAACAACAACAAACCGTCAAAGGGGCTTCACTAATATGCGTAAACCAGAACTCGCCGCAGCCATTGCGGAAAAAGCAGACCTCACCAAAGAGCAGGCCAACCGCGTTCTCAACGCCGTTCTCGAAGAAATCACCGGCGCCCTGCACCGCAAAGACAGCGTGACGCTGGTAGGTTTCGGCACCTTCCTGCAACGCCACCGCGGCGCCCGCACCGGCAAAAACCCGCAAACCGGTGAGCCGGTCAAGATCAAGGCCAGCAACACCGTTGCGTTCAAGCCAGGCAAGTCGTTGAAAGACAGCGTCAATCCGTAATTTTCACCCCCGACCCAAGTAGCGGGGGGAGCGGAATGAAAAATGGGCACGCCAACCAAGGTTGGGTGCCCATTTTTTGTGCAGGCCTTTCAGGTCCTCACGGCAACTCGATCCCGCCCGATGCCTTGTGCAGTTCGCGCAGATGTTCGCCGATCTGCTTCACGTTGGCTTCGTTGGCCGCCATTTCAGCGGCACGCTCCGGCTCGAGCAGGGCTCGCACTTCCTTGTCCAGTTCACCGCTGAGCACCTGTAGCTGTTTCTGGCGCTCGCTGCTTTCCGATTCCAGGTTTTTCCATTCATTGGGTTGCGGCAATCCATAGCCGCCACTGTCGAGCAGTTCCGCCGGACGGCTCAAGAAGCCGCTGCTGGCGAGAATGTCCTTCAAGGTCTGATTGGCTTTGTCCATGCCACCGTTTTTCAGCTCCCGGGCGCCCAGGTAACGCTGTTTCACTTCGTCCTGGGCCAGCAGCAACTGTTGGCGGAAACTCGCCTGCTCCAGTAGGAGCAAAGCGGCGCTGGCGCGCAAGTCAGCCTGGTCGAACCACTGGCGCCGATCCTCGGCTTTCAGTTCCAGCCATTGCTCCACTGTGTCCTGCTTGATCGGCAGACGCTTCTTCAACACCTCGAACATCGCCTGGTAGCGCTCGCGGAAGGAGTCGAAGCGATAACCCAGGCGCAGGGCTTCGCGAGGGTCGTCCAGCACGCTGGTATCGGCCAGGCCGCGGCCTTTGAGCACTTCGAGCAGGCCGTTGGGCATGATGTTGTCCAGGGTGACCAGCTTCGAATTGTTGGTACCACCGCGCAGCAGCTTGAGTTCCTCGACCGCGCAATTGTTGGACAGGAAGAAGTAGTTGCCGTCGTAGCTCCAGTGCATCTCGGCAGCGCGTTCCACCGTGTCCTCGATTTCACTGCGCGACAGGTTCAGCGGCACCGAGGCCAGGCTGCGCAGTTCGGTCTTGGTGTATTCATCGATGACTTGCGCCAAAGGCAGCACGAACAGGCGAGACGGGTACTTGCCCACCAGACCGTCCCAACTCGACAGCTGTACGTCACCGACGAAGGCGCGGTAGGACAGCACCAGATGCTGGTCCAGATCGAGCCGGCAATCCGGGCCGCGCGGACGCCCCGGTTTGCAGATCACCAGCCGCAACATGCTGTGACCCCAACGGCTGACCCAGTTCTGGTTGGCCTCGGCCAGCAGATAGTCGACGGCATACACCCGCTCCGGGTCGACCTGACCCAGCGGCGTCTTGGCGAAATCATTACCGGCATTGAGGAACGCGTAGGTCTTGCTGCAGGTGTCCTTGGCGGCAGGTGCCCAGCCGAAGTGTTCCTTGTAATAGCGATACAGCGAGGGGCGGCGGCAGGCGTAGCTCGGATCGAGGAGGAAGTACTCCATGTTCACCGCGACGAATTCCTTGGGGCTGCTCGTCTCGTAGATGTCCGGGCTGCGCGCGATCTGGCGGTTGTGCTGTTCGCGCTCGCCGCGACGGCCGACGTATTGCTGCCAGCCGGCGAGGTCCAGCAGGCGCGGATCGTCGCTGAGGGTGAAGCGGCGACCGGACTGTCCGCGGCATTCATCGGCAATGCCCACCAACCCCGAGTTGCTTTCCTGGCGGGTGCAGCGCTGGATCAATGTGCGCTGTGCCTTGGGCCACAGGCGCGAGCGGTCGTAGATGTGGGTCAGCTCGTGCAGAACCGTGGCGAGCATTTCCCGGCGCACGGTGCCGTGGGGGCGGTAGGTCTTCTTGGTCGCCGCCGTACCGTCCGCGAGGCTGGCCAGCAGCTTGCGATTCAGATCGAGTTCGGACACCAGCGACGCCTGGCCATAGGCGTTGGCGGGCATGTCGTCGGTCCAGCCGACATCGATGCGTCGGTCGAGTTGCTCGATGAAGCGCGGTGGCAGCGCTTGCATGGCTTCATCGAGCAGTGCCTGGCTGGCTTGCTGTTGGGAAGGGGTCAGGCCGTCAGTCTTGAGATGCAGCTCAAGGCCGGCGTGGGCGCTGCTGCCGATCAGCAACAGCGTCCCGGCCAGCAGCCAGGCGAATGCAGGCCTCACAGTGCGAGGATGGCTTCGGCGAGATCCTGATCACTTGCGTCGCGGGCTTCCGGAACGCGGGTGCGCAACATGTCGAGGGCTGCTTCCAGATGAGCGCCGCGGATGTCGCCGTTGGTGGCGACGAAACTGGCGGCGTCGTCCTGGGCCTCGCGAACCAGTTTCGAGTCGCGGATCGAAGTGGTGGTATCGGATGTGAAATCGAGCGTGCGCTGGGTGGCACGAATGAGGATGTTACTGGTGGCGACCAGGGTATGGGCCTGGGCCACGTCGGCCAATAGCAGCAGGCCTAGGGTGGCGGCGATCAGCGGATTACGCATGGAACAACTCCGGAAAAATCTGGGATATCTATTGGACGAGAATTGCCTGCGCCAGTTCAAGGTCGCTGGCATGAAGTTTTGACTGGGTCTGGCGCAGATAACGCAAGGCCGACTCCAGTTGCGCGCCTCTCAGTTGGCCGTCGCTGGCGATGAACGCCGCGGCGTCATCCCGGGCGGCGAGCAGCATTTTATGGTCGAAGGGCGCGGCGGTCACCATGCTGGTGGCATATCCGCTGACCACGGTGCCCTGAGTCGACAGATTGAAGGCGTCGAAGGCGTGGGCGGGACCTGAACAGATGGCTGCGAAAAGTGCAGTGGTGCGAAGCAGATTCGAGGGCGAACGCATAAGACTCGATGGTTGAACGTGGACACACTGTAGGAGCGAGCTTGCTCGCGATGGTCGTCAACGATTACGCGGGGTGACTAAGTGCCCGCGGCGTCTGGTCGTCCATCGCGAGCAAGCTCGCTCCTACAAGGTTTGGAGGCGTGGCTTAGATCGTCAGGATCGCCTGGGCCAGTTGTGCGTCGGTTGCGTTGAGCTGTGGCGCCTGGTGGCGGATATGGTCCAGCGCACTTTCCAGTTTCACGCCACGGATGGTGCCTTCGCTGGCGACGAAGCTCGCGGCGTCGTCACGGGCCGCGAGCACGATCTTGTCATCGTGGAACGAGGAAGTGACATCGGAAGTGGCATCGGAGGTGGCTTTGAGTGCACCGACGACGGCATCGGTGGTCACGATGAAGCTGGTGGCGTTGGCATTTGCAGCCACGGCAAGCAGAGCGGCAGCGCTGAGCAGACGAAGACGGGACATGGGTGTAACTCCTCTGTAAAGCCGACGGTAAGGGTGGCGCAATGTCTGGGACAGGCTTCGCCACGGTCCTGGGTTGATAGTAGGCCCGTGGACGAGTTCGCGACAATCCGCTGATGTGAATCAGCGTCAAGACGCAATCAGTCTAGCGCTATAACTGTTCAGGTGTAATTGAATTTGTATGGAACTGTACTGGTGGTGATTTTTTGAGCTCTGAAATGACAAAGCCCGTCGTGGTTTCCCACGACGGGCTTTGTTTTTTCAATTCGGTGCTGGCGGTGGACCTTGAGGTCAGGGCCAGCGACGCTTACTTAGCGCCAGAACGGCTTGCTCAGCTCTTCGTAGCGTTGTGCTTCGCTGATACCGGCGTCAGCCAGCAGACGCGAATCCAGACGAGCCAGTTGGTGGCGGCTGGAGATGCGGCGTTGCCACAGCATCAGGTTGGCGATAACGCGCAGAGGCATGGAAGCCTGGGTTTTTGCAGCAGTGTCTTGAAAGAACAGATCGGAACTGAGTGTACGTTCCATGGTTTTCATCCTTCCGCTTATGGCGGGATTAGGTAGTGGCTTAACTGGTGCCCATGATCCTCTTGTTTGCCTAGCCTCTGTAGATACAGTTCATCTGTATTGTGAGGGCTCAGTTAACTGTTTATAGGGGGTGTACTGGTCTAAATTGAGGCAACTGTACCTGTCTGCATCATTATGGTGCGATTTTGCAGTTTAGGTCGGTGAGCGTAGGGATTTTCCGTAGGAAAAGACCGGTACAGCAGTACAGTTTTTGACGGATTACTGCTCTAAGAGAATCAGCTGACGAAACTGTGTTTGCGCCAGCTGTTCTCCTGCCTATTTATAGGGCGAGCATGCGACCGGTTTCTTCCAGGTTCATGTGCCAACTCAGGGCATCGCGCAGGATGTGCGGCGTGTGTCCACCCAGGGCGCAGGCGGCGGTGAAGTAGTCATTGAGCGCCTGGCGGAAATCCGGGTGCACACAGTTGTCGATGATCGCCCGGGCGCGCTCGCGAGGCGCCAGGCCGCGCAGGTCCGCCAGACCGACTTCGGTCACCAGAATGTCGACGTCATGCTCGGTATGGTCGACATGGCTGACCATCGGCACCACGCTGGAAATCGCGCCGCCCTTGGCGATCGACTTGGTCACGAAGATCGCCAAGTGCGCGTTGCGCGCAAAATCCCCCGAGCCGCCGATTCCGTTCATCATCCGCGTGCCGCAGACGTGGGTGGAGTTCACGTTGCCATAGATGTCGAACTCAAGCGCCGTGTTGATGCCGATGATGCCAAGGCGACGCACGACTTCGGGGTGGTTGGAAATTTCCTGCGGGCGCAGCACCAGCTTGTCCTTGTAGCGCTCCAGGTTGCCGAACACATCAGCGTTGCGCCGGCTCGACAGGGTGATCGAGCTGCCCGAAGCAAAGCTCAGCTTGCCGGCGTCGATCAGGTCAAACGTCGAGTCCTGCAACACTTCGGAGTACATCGTCAGGTCTTCGAAAGGCGAATCGATCAGGCCGCACATCACCGAGTTGGCGATGGTGCCGATCCCGGCCTGCAGCGGGCCGAGCTTGTTGGTCATGCGCCCGGCGTCCACCTCCTGCTTGAAGAAGCCGATCAGGTGATCTGCGATGGCCTGGGTTTCGGCGTCTGGCGGCAGCACGGTGGAGGGTGAGTCGGCCTGGTTGGTGACAACGATCGCGACAATCTTCTCCGGCGGGATCGGAATCGCGGTGCTGCCGATGCGATCTTCGACCTTGACCAGTGGAATCGGCGTACGGGTCGGACGGTAGGTGGGGATATAGATGTCGTGCAGGCCTTCGAGATTCGGGTTGTGCGCCATGTTGATCTCGACGATCACGTGTTTGGCGAAAATCGCGAAGCTGGCCGAGTTGCCCACGGAAGTGGTCGGCACGATATGACCCTGCTCGGTGATGGCCACTGCTTCGATGACCGCGATGTCCGGCAGTTTCAGTTGCTGATTGCGCAGTTGCTCCACGGTTTCCGAGAGGTGCTGGTCGATGAACATCACTTCGCCGGCGTTGATCGCCTTGCGCAGGGTGTTGTCGACCTGGAAAGGCATGCGTCGCGACAGTACACCGGCTTCGGTGAGTTGCTTGTCCAGGTCGTTGCCCAGGCTGGCGCCGGTCATCAGGCTGATCTTCAGCGGCGTAACCTTGGCTCGCTCAGCCAGTGCGTGGGGAACGGCCTTGGCTTCGCCGGCGCGGGTGAAGCCGCTCATGCCGACGGTCATGCCGTCTTCAATCAGAGCGGCAGCCTCGGCGGCGCTCATCACTTTATCCAACAACGAAGGCAGGCGAATACGGTCACGGTACATGGATTGTTATCTCGGGTAACGGGTAGCAGGAAGCGCAGTCTATTGAATTTCGCGCAGGCCTGTCCCGCTACCAAGGTCGCAAAAGAGCCGTCTATTCCGGGCCTTTCAAGCAAAACACCATTACCGGATCAGTAACAAAGCGCTGGTTTGTCCGACGATTTGCGCAAACAAAAACGCCCCGACAGGTCGGGGCGTTTTCGCAAGGCATCGAGGGTTACTCGACAGCTTTCACCATGTCTTCGATGACCTTTTTAGCGTCGCCGAACACCATCATGGTTTTGTCCAGATAGAACAGTTCGTTATCCAGACCGGCATAGCCGCTGGCCATCGAGCGCTTGTTGACGATGATGGTCTTGGCCTTGAACGCTTCGAGAATCGGCATGCCGGCAATCGGCGATTTCGGATCGTTCTTGGCGGCCGGATTGACCACGTCGTTGGCGCCGAGCACCAGCACCACGTCGGCCTGGCCGAACTCGGAGTTGATGTCTTCCATCTCGAACACCTGGTCGTAAGGCACTTCGGCCTCGGCCAGCAGTACGTTCATGTGCCCCGGCATACGGCCGGCTACCGGGTGGATCGCGTACTTCACGGTCACACCGCGATGGGTCAGCTTCTCGGTCAGCTCCTTCAACGCGTGCTGTGCACGGGCCACCGCCAGGCCGTAGCCCGGAACGATGACGACGCTGTCGGCGTTGGTCAGCAGGAAGGTTGCGTCGTCGGCCGAACCGGATTTCACCGGACGGGCTTCTTTCGAACCACCAGCGTCACCCGCATCGGCGCTGTTGCCGAAACCGCCGAGCAGGACGTTGAAGAACGAACGGTTCATCGCCTTGCACATGATGTACGAGAGGATCGCACCGGAAGAACCTACCAGCGAGCCCGCGATGATCAGCATCGAGTTGTTCAGCGAGAAGCCGATACCCGCCGCTGCCCAGCCGGAGTAGCTGTTAAGCATCGACACCACCACCGGCATGTCGGCGCCGCCGATCGGGATGATGATCAGCACGCCCATGACGAAGGCCAGGGCCAGCATCAGCGCGAACGCCGTGAGGTTGCCGGTGAACATGAAGGTCAGGCCGAGAGCCAGTGTCGCCAGGCCCAGTACCGCGTTCAGCTTGTGCTGGCCAGTGAACTGTACGGGTGCGCCCTGGAACAGACGGAACTTGTACTTGCCAGATAGCTTGCCGAAGGCGATCACGGAACCGGAGAAGGTGATTGCACCGATGGCGGCGCCGAGGAACAGCTCCAGACGGTTACCCGCCGGAATCGAATCGCCCAGGTGTTTGACGATGCCCAGCGATTGCGGCTCGACCACGGCCGCGATGGCAATGAACACCGCCGCCATACCGATCATGCTGTGCATGAAGGCGACCAGTTCCGGCATCTTGGTCATTTCAACGCGCTTGGCCATGATCGAACCGGCGGTGCCGCCGATCAGCAGGCCGACGATCACGTAGCCGATGCCGGCGGTGGCCAGTTCAGCGCCCAGCTTGTAGATGAGGCCGACAGTGGTAAGGATCGCCAGCGCCATGCCGAGCATGCCGAACAGGTTGCCGCGACGCGACGTGGTCGGGTGCGACAAGCCCTTGAGGGCCCGGATGAAACAGATCGACGCGATCAGGTAAAGCGTCGTTACGAGGTTCATGCTCATTACTTCGGCGCCTCTTCTTTTGCGGCTTTCGGGGCTTTTTTCTTGAACATCTCAAGCATGCGGCGAGTGACCAGGAAGCCACCGAACACGTTGACCGCTGCCAGGGCCACGGCCAGGGTGCCCATGGTTTTGCCCAAAGGCGTCACGGTCAAAGCGGCTGCCAGCATGGCGCCGACGATCACGATCGCAGAGATTGCGTTGGTCACCGCCATCAAAGGCGTGTGCAGCGCAGGCGTAACGTTCCAGACCACGTGGTAACCGACATAAATCGCCAGCACGAAGATGATCAGGTTGTAGATACCGGGGGAGATAAGCTCTTCCATCGTCTGAATCCCTGCTTAGGCGTTTTTGCGGATGACTTGGCCGTCGCGGCACATCAGGCACGCGGCGACGATGTCGTCTTCGAGGTTGATCTCGAACTGGCCTTCCTTGGTGAAGACCAGTTTCAGGAAGTCCAGCAGGTTGCGGGCATACAGCGCCGAAGCATCGGCTGCCACCGCACCGGCCAGGTTGGTCGGGCCAACGATGGTCACGCCGTTTTCGACGACCACCTGGTCCGCCACTGTCAGCGGGCAGTTGCCGCCCTGGGCCGCGGCGAGGTCAATGACCACCGAGCCAGGCTTCATCTGTGCCACGGTTTCCGCGCTCAGCAGCGTCGGCGCCTTGCGGCCCGGGATCAGTGCGGTGGTAATGACGATGTCTGCCTGCTTGGCGCGCTCGTGCACGGCCACGGCCTGACGCTGCATCCAGCTTGCCGGCATGGGACGCGCGTAACCGCCGACACCGACGGCACATTCACGCTCTTCATCGGTCTCGTAAGGCACGTCGACGAACTTGGCGCCGAGGGATTCGATCTGCTCTTTTACCGCAGGGCGTACGTCCGACGCCTCGATCACCGCACCCAGGCGTTTGGCCGTGGCGATCGCCTGCAGGCCAGCCACGCCGGCGCCGAGAATCAGCACGCGCGCCGCTTTCACGGTGCCCGCGGCCGTCATCAGCATCGGCATGAATCGAGGGTAGTAGTGAGCGGCCAGCAGCACGGCTTTGTAGCCTGCGATGTTGGCCTGGGAGGACAGTACGTCCAGGCTCTGGGCACGCGAGGTACGTGGAGCGGCTTCCAGCGCGAACGCGGTAATGCCGCACTCGGCCATTTTGGCGATGGTTTCATTGCTGAAGGGGTTGAGCATGCCCACCACAACGGTGCCGGGCTTGATCAGCGCCAGTTCGTTGTCGTTGGGTGCGACCACCTTGAGAATCAACTCGGCCCCAAACGCATCATTGGCGCTGCCAATGGTTGCGCCCGCCGCTTCATAGGCACTGTCGACAACGCTGGCGGTAATGCCGGCGCCGCTTTGAACAGTGACCTTATGGCCCTGGCTGATCAGCTTCTTAATGGTTTCCGGGGTAGCAGCAACCCGTGTTTCACCCGTTTGGGTCTCAAGAGGAACACCAATGTGCACGTCAAATCTCCTGCGTGATCTTATTAAGTAAACCCATGCACTACGGATGGTGCGGCTGGGGCGGCCGATCAGCACGATCCCGCCAAATCTGGGCGGGGCGCGGCATTTTGCAGGCGAACTTTGCGCCCTTTCAAGGGATTATGGCGCGTGACGCAAAATTAACTACAAGTCATCCCGTGACCGAATGTCGCACCGATTCGGTTCGAGCCCTTACGCGACGTGCCTTGCGAGCATTTTCGGCAGAAATAAAGTTTTTTCGCATCGGCCATATGAATGATGCTGTATCGCGCCTGAATACAGGCTCAAAGCCATGTATTCAGGCGCTTGTGGGACGTTTGTACTGCTTGGAAGTACAGTCTTCGAATATGCGACAAATACTTATATCTGTAGGGTTTTTATTTTGCTGACTACGAGGTCAGCAAACGCCTGAAACCCTTTATTCTTCGATGCTGTAGCTGTGCGCCTGGTTGACCAGCCAATCCCGAAAAGCCCTCAAAGACGCCGATTCGACCTTTCGCTCGGGAATCATCAGGTAATACGCCTTGATGCTGGAGAGCGCCTGGGGGTTGGCAATCACCAGTCGTTTCTCGGTCAATTCACGCTGAATCAGGAACGGTGGGATCAAGGCGATCCCCATGTCGTGCATGGCCGCCTGGGCGAGCATGGAGAATAGCTCGTAACGGGGACCTGTCATGTCGCGAGGGACATTCAGCTGGTGCGAATCGAACCATTGCCGCCAGGCGTAGGGGCGGGTGGTTTGTTGCAGGAGGGGAAGCTCGGCGATTTGAGCGGCGCTCAGGCGGGTGTTTTTGCCCAGCAGGCCGGGGCTGCAGACGGGCAGTGGGTGTTCGCCCATCAGGCGGTGGGATTCGGTGCCTGACCAGTCGGCGTCGCCGAAATAGATCGCCGCATCGAAATCGGTATCGGCGAACAGGAAGGGGCGGGTGCGGTTGGTCAAATTGACCGTCACTTCCGGGTGTTTTTGCTGGAAGTCTTTCAGTCGGGGCAGCAGCCATTGGGTGCCGAAGGTCGGGACCACCGCCAGTTCGATCACGTTGGTGCCTTGTTGGCCCATCACCGAGAGGGTGTCGCGCTCAACCGCATCGAGTTGGGTCGCCACCCGGCGGCTGTAGGAAAGACCGGCTTCCGTCAGCTTCACGCCACGCCGCGAGCGCCGGAACAGTTCGACATTGAGAAACTCTTCGAGGCTGGCGATCTGTCGGCAAATCGCTCCCTGAGTCAGGGAAAGCTCCTGCGCCGCCTTGGTAAAGCTCTCGTGGCGCGCGGCCGCTTCAAAGCTGATCAGGGCGGTTGTGCTGGGGATCTTTCTGCGCATGTACGTCAATCTCACTAATACATCGCACAATTTGCGGTCTGCGACGTTTCGGAGTGAGAAATTAGCACAACAGTATGCGAAATCCTCGTTTGCCCGGATTGCGAACCCGGCCTAGGATCAATCCCACGTTATTTGACCCGTTTCGAGAGGACACACTCATGGCCGGTAAAGCTAGCTTCAACTGGATCGATCCCCTGCTGCTGGATCAACAGCTCACCGAAGAAGAGCGCATGATCCGCGACACCGCCGCTCAGTTCGCCCAGCAAAGCCTCGCGCCGCGCATTCTCGAAGCGTTCCGTCACGAAAAGACCGACCCTGCGATCTTCCGCGAAATGGGCGAAGTGGGCCTGTTGGGCGCGACCATTCCTGAACAGTACGGCGGCAGCGGCCTGAACTACGTCAGCTATGGCCTGATCGCCCGTGAGGTCGAGCGTATCGACTCCGGCTACCGCTCGATGATGAGCGTGCAGTCTTCGCTGGTGATGGTGCCGATCAACGAATTCGGTACCGAAGCGCAGAAACAGAAATACCTGCCGAAACTGGCGTCGGGCGAGTGGATCGGTTGCTTCGGTCTGACCGAGCCGAACCACGGCTCCGACCCGGGCGCGATGATCACTCGTGCACGCAAAGTGGAGGGCGGTTACAGCCTGACCGGCAGCAAGATGTGGATCACCAACAGCCCGATCGCCGATGTGTTCGTGGTCTGGGGCAAGGACGACGCGGGCGATATCCGTGGTTTCGTTCTGGAGAAAGGCTGGAAAGGCCTGAGCGCTCCGGCGATTCACGGCAAGGTCGGCCTGCGTGCGTCGATCACCGGCGAGATCGTCATGGACAACGTGTTTGTTCCTGAAGAGAACATCTTCCCTGATGTTCGCGGCCTGAAGGGTCCGTTCACTTGCCTCAACTCGGCGCGTTACGGCATCTCCTGGGGTGCGCTGGGCGCTGCCGAGTTCTGCTGGCACACCGCTCGCCAGTACACCCTGGATCGTCAGCAGTTCGGCCGCCCGTTGGCTGCTACCCAGCTGATCCAGAAGAAACTGGCTGACATGCAGACCGAGATCACCATGGCGCTGCAAGGCTGCCTGCGTCTGGGTCGCATGAAAGACGAAGGTACTGCTGCGGTCGAAATCACTTCGATGATGAAGCGCAACTCCTGCGGCAAGTCCCTGGATATCGCGCGCATGGCCCGTGACATGCTGGGCGGCAACGGTATCTCGGACGAGTTCGGCGTCGCTCGCCATCTGGTCAACCTGGAAGTGGTCAATACCTATGAAGGTACACATGACGTCCACGCGCTGATCCTCGGTCGCGCGCAGACTGGTCTTCAGGCGTTCTATTAATAGGAGAACGCCATGGGCGCGCTTTCGCATCTGCGGGTACTGGATTTATCGCGAGTACTGGCCGGGCCGTGGTCCGGACAGATTCTTGCGGACCTTGGCGCTGAAGTGATCAAGGTCGAGCGTCCGGGCAATGGCGATGACACGCGCGCCTGGGGTCCACCTTTCCTTAAAGACGCCTATGGCGAAAACACCAGCGAGGCCGCCTATTACCTGTCGGCCAATCGCAACAAGCAATCGGTGACGATCGACTTCACGCGTCCGGAAGGGCAGAAGCTGGTGCGTGATCTGGCGGCCAAGTCCGACATTCTCATCGAGAACTTCAAGGTTGGCGGGCTGGCAGCTTATGGGCTGGACTATGAATCGCTGAAGGCCATCAACCCGGATCTGATCTACTGCTCGATCACCGGATTCGGCCAGACCGGCCCCTATGCCAAGCGCGCGGGTTATGACTTCATGATCCAGGGGCTGGGCGGTCTCATGAGCCTCACCGGTCGACCTGAGGGTGATGAGGGCGCGGGGCCGGTGAAGGTCGGCGTGGCACTGACCGATATTCTGACGGGGCTGTATTCGACCGTCGCGGTCCTGGCCGCGCTGGCGCATCGGAATCAGGTGGGTGGTGGGCAACATATAGATATGGCATTGCTGGATGTTCAGGTGGCGTGCCTGGCTAACCAGGCGATGAACTACCTCACCACGGGCAATGCTCCCAAGCGTCTGGGCAATGCTCATCCGAATATCGTGCCTTATCAAGATTTTCCTACGGCGGATGGCGACTTCATTCTTACCGTGGGTAATGACGGGCAGTTTCGCAAGTTTGCGGAAGTCGCCGGACAGCCGCAGTGGGCGGATGATCCGCGGTTTGTGACCAATAAGCTGCGGGTAGCGAACAGGGCGGTGCTGATTCCGCTGATTCGCCAGGCAACGGTGTTCAAGACAACCGCTGAATGGGTGGTGCAGTTGGAGCAGGCAGGGGTGCCGTGTGGGCCTATCAATGACCTGGCGCAGATGTTTGCCGATCCACAGGTCAAGGCGCGTGGTTTGGCGATCGAGCTGCCCCATGCCTTGGCTGGGATGGTGCCTCAGGTGGCGAGTCCGATTCGATTGTCCGAGACGCCGGTTGAGTATCGTCGTGCTCCTCCGCTGTTGGGCGAGCATACGCTGGAGATTCTGCAGCGGGTGCTGGGGCTGGATGCCGGGGCGGTCGCGGCGTTCAAAGAGTCTGGCGTGCTCTGAGGTTTCCCTTCTATATAGACAGGCTGGGTTTGCTCCTCCTTATTGAAGGAGGGGCAGGCTGTTTTCTACCGCCTGTAACTTATTGAAAGAAAACTGAAATTAACTGTTGACGGCAGATTTCAGATCTCTATAATTCGCCCCACTTCCGGCGCAGTCGAAACGGAAAACTCCTTGATAATCAATGAGTTAAGCAAGTTTCGATGGT
>NZ_JBSVXG010000107.1:0-20187 GCF_054070595.1 Pseudomonas sp. SDO55104_S430
ACATCATCACCGACTGAATCACCGCATTCGCGAGCAAGCCCGCTCCCACAGGGGATGTGTGGAAAGGCTTAGCTAAACAACTCCGAAGCCAGACTCGCCGCCGACAATTCATCGGTAAACGCCAGCAACAGCGGCGCCAACTCATGCAACCGTACCCCCGGCATCCGCGCGCTCGGCCCGGCAATGCTGAGCACCCCGATCACCCGCCCATCCGCCGGATGACGCACCACCGCCGCAATCGCCGAGGTGCCCACCGCCGAGCTTTCCTCGACACAGGCATACCCCTGCTCCCGCGCCAGGCGCAGCCGCTCGAGCAGTTCGATATTGGAGCGCGGCGCGTTCGGTCCCAGCTCCAGCGGCCGGTCCTCCACCTGTCGCTCCACCAGCGACAACGCCTCCGCATCGCTCATGCACGCCAGCCAGGCATGCCCGGAAGCGGTGTAGAACAGCGGCGCATCGCGGCCCATGTCCGGGTCGTAACGCAGGCCGGAACGGGCGCCCTGGGACTTGGCGATCCAGGTCTGCCGCTCGCCCTCGATGACGCCCAGACGCACCAGCTCGCCGGTTTCCTGGGCCAGTCGGTCGAGCACCGGCTGCACGATATCGGCGCCACTGCTCGACAGATAACGAAAGCCCATCGCCACCAGTTTGGTCGACAGGTGATAACGCAAATTCTCCGGATTCTGCCGCACATAACCCAGTCGGATCAGCTCGGCGAGCAGCCTGTGGGTGGCGCTTTTGGGGATGTCCAGCTGCTCGGCCAGGGTCTGCATCGGCAGGCCACGAGGGTCACTGGTGAGGCTTTCGAGCACACTGAAAACACGTTCGATCTGACTGCCGGCCATGGGCGTCTCCACGGAAAATTTGCCCGATTCTAGAAGACAACCGATGAATAGCGAAATCTGGAACTGACTGTCCGATAACCGCCCGCTTTAACGGTGAAGATCTTGCCCGACTCCAAAGCACTTCATATATTTTCTGGAATCAAATTCCAAAATAATTAAATTGCTGGAGCCCGAACAATGCCTGCCGAGCCGCATTTTCTCCCCGACGTTGATTGCGATGTACTGATCGTCGGCTCCGGCGCGGCCGGGTTGTCGGCAGCCGTGACGGCGGCATGGCATGGCCTGAAAGTGATCGTAGTCGAAAAAGACCCGGTGTTCGGCGGCGCCACCGCCTGGTCCGGCGGCTGGGCCTGGGTGCCATGCAATCCGTTGGCGCGACGCGCCGGGATCGTCGAGGACGTGGAATTGCCGCGCACCTACCTGCGCCACGAATTGGGCGAGCGCTTCAACGGACCGATGATCGACGCCTTCCTGGAGGCCGGCCCACGGATGGTGGCGTTCTTCGAACAACACACTTCGCTGCAATTCGCCGACGGCAATGCCATTGCCGACATCCATGGCGACACCCCCGGCGCCGGCACCGGCGGACGTTCTGTGATCGCCGCGCCCTACGACGCCAGACAGGTCGGCAGGCTGCTCAAGCGCCTGCGTAAAACCATGCGCGAAACCTCCTTCATGGGCATGCCGATCATGGCCGGCGCCGACCTTGGCGCGTTTCTCAACCTGACCCGCTCGCTGCCTGCGGCCTGGCATGTCACCAAGCGTTTTACCCGCCACCTGCTCGACCTCGCCGTCCATGGCCGGGCGATGCAACTGGTCAACGGCGTCGCGCTGGTGGCGCGTCTGGCGAAGTCCGCCGAGGACCTTGGCGTGCTGCTCTGGGAATCGGCGCCGGTCACTGATCTGCTGCGGGAAAACGACCAGGTGCGCGGCGCGGTCATCAGCACCGCCAAGGGTTCGGTACGGATCAATGCGCGCAAGGCCGTGGTGCTGGCCGCGGGTGGTTTTGCCAATGACATCGAACGGCGCAAGGCCCTGTTCCCGCGCACACCCACCGGCCGTGAGCATCTGGCACTGCCACCGCTGGCCGTGTCCGGCGATGGCCTGCGCCTGGGCGAGCGCGTCGGCGCCCACGTCGATACCGACATGCAGTCCCCCGTCGCCTGGGCCCCGGTGTCCGAAGTGCCCCACGGCGACGGCAGAATCGGCCACTTCCCGCACATCATCGAACGCGGCAAGCCCGGCATCATCGGCGTCCTGAGCAACGGCCAGCGCTTCGTCAACGAGGCCAACGGCTATTACGACTACGTCACCGCCATGGTCGCCGCCGCGCCTCAGGGCGAAGAAGTCGCCTCCTGGCTGATCTGCAATCACGCCTTTCAACGGCGATATGGCCTGGGCATCTCTCGGCCGTTTCCCGTACCGCTGTCATCCTTTGTCCGCAGCGGCTACCTGAAAACCGGCAAAACCCTGGAGGAATTGGCGCAGGCCTGCGGTATCGATCCGCAGGGTTTGAGCGCCACCGTGACGGACTACAACCGCCATGCCCGCCACGGCGAAGACCCGCAATTCGGCCGTGGCTCGACGCCGTACAACCGCAAGCAGGGGGATGCGCTGCATCAGCCGAACCCCTGCGTCGCCGTCCTCGAACAAGGGCCGTTCTACGCCGTGAAGGTCCGGCCCGGCTGCTTCGGCACCTTTGCCGGGCTCAAGGTCAATCCCCATGCCCAGGTCCTCGACGACGCTGGCCAGGTCATCGCGGGGCTGTACGCGGCCGGTGGCGACATGGCGAGCATCATGGGCGGGCACTACCCGGCCGGCGGTATCAACATCGGCCCGGCGCTGACTTTCGGCTACATCGCCGCTCGGCACATTGCGGGCGTAAGCGAAGAGGATTCGCGGAGCTGATTCCGGCTGCGTGAACCGCTACATATTTATCCCACAGCGTTTTACCAATGCAGTTATTCATGGCCCGGGCGATCCCCGCCGCAACCATGAGAGACCGCAAAAATGCTATGGAAAAAAGCCAGACCCAGCGACAACGTCAACGACACTCGGCAGGGCAAGGATGCCCGCAAGCACACAGGGAAACTTCTCGGTGCGGGGCTCGCGACCATCGCGCTGACCGGCGCCGTACTTCACTCGACGCTGAACTCCACCCCGGACGGAGACCCGCAACTGAAGTTCGTCCAGTCCGTGCTGGGCGAAACCGAAGACACCTGGGCACAGTTGTTCGCCCAAACCGGACGCCGCTACTCACCGCCCACGCTGGTGGTTTTCGATAACCACATGACCTCCGAGTGCGGCCCCGCCAGCGCACCCTTCTACTGCCCGAGCAATCAACAGGTGTACCTCGACCTGGCGCTGTTCACGAACCTGGAGCAGCGCTTTTCCGTGGTCGCGGACTTCGCCCGCGCCTACATCATCGCCCACGAAGTCGGCCATCACGTGCAGCTGGAACTGGGGCTTTCCGAGCCCTTCGAGCGGGCGTTGCAGGACCAGAAACCGGTGATTGGCGATGGTGGCCTAGAAGTTCGCGCAGAGCTGCAGGCCGATTGCCTGGCCGGCGTCTGGGCGCACCATGCACAGCAGCGCCTCGACTGGCTGGAACCGGGCGATATTGAATCGGCGCTGCATGCTGCCACGGTGTTCGGTGACGACAATCTGCAACGCCAGGCAAGCGGCCAGGTTCGGCCCGAGACCTTCGCCCACGGCACCTCGGAGCAACGGGCGAAGTGGTTCCAAACCGGTTTCGACACAGGTCGCATCGGTGCCTGCGACACCTTCAACACCGCCGACCTGTAGGAGCTGCCGCAGACTGCGATCTGTTGATCCTGCTCTTAAAAATCAAAAGATCGCAGCCTCGTTTCACTCGACAGCTCCTACAGGATACGCGTCCGTCCATCATTGAACTCACCCATCACCGAACCCACGGCGCCAGGCACTGTCTGACGACCGGACTGGCGCCGCTCCTGCACAGCAGCAACACTCATCGCACGACCAATCAGAGGATTCCCACATGCTATGGAGAAAAGGCCGGCGTAGCGACAACGTGGTCGATGCGCGAGGGGATAACGTCGGCAGTGGCGGCGGCGGGATGCGATTCGGTGGCGGCAAGGGCCTGAGCCTGACGGCCATTATTCTGATTGTCGGGATCAGCTGGATCACCGGCCAGGATCCGCTGCAGATTCTCGGCCAGCTCACCGGGCAAATGGAGCAAACGGCCCCGGCCGGCAACCAGACCCGCAAGGCGCCGCCGGCCAACGATGAAGGGGCCGAGTTCGTGCGTTCGATCCTGGGCGACACCGAAGACACCTGGCGCGAGGTTTTCCAGCAGGGCGGACGGCAATACAAGGACCCGACCCTGGTGCTGTTCAGCAATCGCGTCAACTCGGCCTGCGGCATGGCGACCTCGGCAACCGGGCCGTTCTACTGCCCAGCGGACCAGAAGGTCTACCTGGACATGGCGTTCTTCCAGGAAATGTCGCAACGCTTTGCCGCCGCCGGCGACTTCGCCCAGGCCTACGTGATTGCGCACGAAGTCGGACACCATGTGCAGACCTTGCTCGGCGTCTCGGCGAAAATTCAGACGGCTCGCCAGCAAGGCCGGCAGATGGAAGGCGACGGAGGCTTGCTGGTCCGCCAGGAACTGCAGGCCGATTGCCTGGCCGGGGTCTGGGCCAACCATGCGCAGAAGCGGTTGAACTGGCTGGAACCGGGCGACATCGAAGAAGCACTGAACGCCGCCAATGCCATTGGCGACGATCGTTTGCAGCAACAGGGTCAGGGCCGCGTGGTGCCGGACTCGTTTACCCATGGTACGTCAGCGCAACGGGTGCGCTGGTTCAAAACCGGATTCGCCCAGGGCCAGGTTGGCCAGTGCGATACCTTTGCGACGAAAAATCTGTAGATGAATAAATGGTTGTTGGCGTTGTTGTTCACGTGTGCGAGTACCCAGGCTGCCGAGCAGGGGGTCAAGGAAATCAGTCCGGGTCGCCTGTTGTTGAGATCGGGCGAGATCGCGGTGGGGCTCAGCCCCGCTCCGGGCAAAATCGAACGTGTGCTGATCGTCGTTCACGGTCGTCCGCGTAATGCGCAGACCTACCTGCAAAGCGCGGAAAAGGCCGCCGAACTGGCCGGGCAAAGCGCGACGACCCTGGTGATCGCCCCGCAATTTCTCAATGAAACCGACGTCGCGTTGCATCCCGTGGCCGACACCGTGCTGCGCTGGCAAGGCAACGAATGGATGGCCGGCGGCGAATCCACCGCGCCGTTTCGCCTGAGTTCGTTCGAGGCCCTGGACGAAATCATCGCCCGCCTGAGTGATCGCCAGCAGTTTCCGGATGTGAAGCAGATCGTCATCGCCGGCCACTCCGGCGGCGCCCAGGTGGTCCAGCGCTACGCCCTGCTGGGCCACGATCAAGCCGCGCTTGAAGCCGCTGGTGTGCATCTGCGCTACATGGTCGCCAATCCGTCTTCCTATGCGTATTTCGACGAACGCCGGCCGGTGGCTTTCAATCACGCCGCCTGCCCGGACTTCAATCGCTGGAAGTACGGCCTGACAGATCTGCCCGCCTATACCGAAGGACAAAGCGCCGCGCAGTTGCAGGAAAAGTACCTCAAGCGTGACGTCGTTTATCTGCTGGGGCAGCAGGACATCGACCCGAACCATCCGGCGCTGGACAAGAGTTGTGAGGCCAAGGCGCAAGGGCTTTATCGACTGGCTCGCGGGCGGTTTTATTTCGATTATTTGAAGCGGCTTGCGCCGCAGGGGTTGAACCAGCAACTGATCGAAGTGCCCGGTGTGGGGCATAACGGGGAAGGGATGTTTACTTCGCCTGAGGGGCAAAAAGCTTTGTTTGATCAGTAGGTTATGTAGCGTCCGTTAGGGCCTCTTCGCGAGCAAGCCCGCTCCCACAAGGGGGAACTCCATCGAGTTGGAGATCGGTGTCTAGCTAACTAAATTTCATGACTCTGCAACTTTCAGTTACAGGTTGGTGATAATCTCGCCCCTTCCCCACCTGCAGATCTGCCCTCAAATGCCCAGCCAAGAGCCTTTGCTGCTACGTCACCACCGTCCATTCCTCGCCTTCTGGTTCGCGCGGATTTTTACCGCTAGCGGCTTTCAGATGCTCACCGTGGCGATCGGCTGGAACCTCTACCAGCTGACAGGTAATGTGCTCGACCTGGGTCTGGTGGGGTTGGTGGAATTCGCGCCGCGGGTGCTGTTCATGCTGCACACCGGACACGTGGCCGACCGCTACGACCGGCGCAAGGTCGCGGCGATCTGTCAGTCCCTGCAGGCACTGATCGCCCTGTCGCTGGCCATCGGCAGCGCCACCGATCACATCACCCGGGAAATGATCTTCATCCTCGCCTTCCTGCTCGGCGGCGCCCGCTCCTTCGAGATGCCGACCACCCAGGCCCTGCTGCCAAGCATCGTGCCCAGCGGCCTGTTCCCCCGGGCCGTGGCCGCCGCGCAATCGGCCCAGCAATCGGCCACCATCGTCGCCCCGGCCCTCGGCGGTCTGCTCTATGCCTTCGGCAGCGTGTGGGTGTATGGCCCGACCGTGCTGCTGTATGTCATTGCCTGCTCGCTGATGCTCAATCTGCCGGCCCGGCAAACACCGCTGAACAAAGGCAAGGCGACCCTGGATTCGCTGTTGGCCGGCATCCGTTTCATCCGCAGCCGTCCGGACATTCTCGGGGCGATTTCCCTTGATCTGTTCGCGGTGCTGCTCGGCGGCGCCACGGCGTTGCTGCCGGTGTTCGCCAAGGACATTCTGCTCACCGGCCCCTGGGGTCTGGGTCTGCTACGCTCGGCACCGGCAGTCGGGGCATTGTTAATGTCGTTGTACCTCGCCAGATTTGCCGTTGAACGCAACGTCGGACGGGTAATGTTCACCGCCGTGGGTATTTTCGGCGTGGCGACCATCGCCTTCGGCCTGTCGATCTCGTTCTGGTTCTCGCTGGCGGTACTGGTCGTGCTGGGCGCGGCCGACATGATCAGCATGGTGATCCGCGCCTCCTTCGTGCAACTGGAGACCCCCGACGAAATGCGCGGCCGGGTCAGCGCGGTGAATGGCCTGTTCATCGGCGCATCCAACCAGCTCGGCGAATTCGAATCCGGCCTCACCGCCCACTGGTTCGGCACCGTGCCGGCGGTGGTCATGGGCGGCATCGGCACGCTGGTGGTGACCGGGACCTGGATCAAACTGTTCCCGACCCTCGCCCAGCGGGATCGGATGCATGCGCCGGTGGAGGAAGTGAAGGCCTAGACCAGCAACTCCCCCGCCACCGCCGCTCGCGTAGCTTTGCCGCAAAGCTCTTCCACCAACGCCAGAGCAAACGCTAGCGCAGCGCCCGAGCCTTGGGCGGTGATGCAGTTGCCGTCGACCACCACCGGTTGATCGACGAAGTTGCAGCTCGAGAGGTGGTGACTGGCTGAGGGCAGGCAGGTCATGCGCCGCTGACGCAGTACGCCGAAGGTTTGCAGCGCTACTGCCGGGGCTTCGGCGATGCCGGCGAACAGGCGACCGGCGGCGGCCTGGTCTTTGATCAGTTGTTGAAGGGGTTGATGAGCGGCCAGGTGCTGTGCACCGACGTCGCCTCCGGGCAGAACGATCAGGTCGAAAGGCTGGGCCAGCAGATCGACGAGCATGGCGTCGCTGGTCAGGCGAGTGCCGCGAGCGCAGGTGAGCATGCGTCGTCCTTCGATACTCGCCACCACCACTTCCACCTTGGCGCGACGCAGTACGTCGATCAGGGTGACGGCTTGCAGGTCATCAATGCCCTCGGCGAGGGTAATCAAGGCTCTAAAGGTCATGGGCACAATCCACAGGATGATCCTTGAAGCGTAGTCAGCTTTGATTACCCCTGTTCGATGCCCGCCGTGCCAGCAAACAACGCTACTTGATGTAGAGCTGCGTCGACATTGTGTTGCCCGGCGCGTTGATCGAGGTGTTACGGAAGGTGAAGGTGCCTTCCTGCTTGCCGGCCATATCGAAAATGTACAGGTTGCCGACGGTTCTTCGGCCTGAGGTGCATTCGGTCAGGTTGCCGTTGTCGTAGGCACAGACCGGCGTGCGGGTGCCATTGAGGTCGAACCCATCCAGCCCGACCTGAGGCTGACTGCGGCCATACCCCACTTCCAGCACGTAGATCCGGATGTTCGGCCCGCTGTGATTGCAGCGTGTCTGGGTCTGGCCTTCATCGATGTTTTCAAAGCCACAACCCGGCGATTCGACTTTCAGCACTTTGACCTGGGTCAACGGCGGCGCCGGGGCCGCCAGGGCGGTTTGTGCACCCAAAAGCATGGCCAGCAGGATCAATAGACGCATTTTCATGAAGTACACACCCCCGAGAACAGGCGCGCAGTATGGCTGACTCGGGCAAAACGCAAAACATCGACGACGATCACTACCATAAGCAGCCATAACCCCACGCGACTGGTATGATGCGCGGCTTTTTCCGACCCACAGAAAAATCCCAGGCGCGTACACCCGTCTGTGCTTTGCTGTTGAGATCGATACATTCACGGCGCCGGGCGCGCCACGGGGAGCAGGCATGCTGGAAAGGCTGTTTCAACTCAAGGCACACAACACCAACGTACGCACCGAGATTCTCGCAGGCGTCACGACCTTTTTGGCCATGGCCTACATTCTGTTCGTCAACCCGAGCATCCTCGGCGAGACCGGCATGGACAAGGGCGCCGTGTTCGTCGCGACCTGCCTGGCAGCCGCCATCGGCTCCACGGTGATGGGCCTGATCGCCAACTACCCGATCGCCCTGGCACCGGGCATGGGCCTGAACGCCTTCTTTACCTACACAGTGGTCCTGCACATGGGCCACACCTGGCAAGTGGCGCTGGGTGCGGTGTTCATCTCGGCGGTGTGCTTCTTCCTGCTGTCGATCTTCCGCATCCGTGAATGGATCATCAACAGCATCCCGCTGCCGCTGCGATCGGCGATTGCGGCCGGTATCGGCCTGTTTCTGGCCCTGATCGCCCTGCACAACGCCGGCATCGTGGTCAGCAACCCCGCGACCATGGTCGGCCTCGGTGATCTGAAACAACCGGCACCAATCCTCGCGACCCTCGGCTTTGCCCTGATCGTCGCCCTGGAAGCTCTGGCCGTGCGCGGCGCAGTGCTGATCGGCATTCTGGTAGTGACCATCATTTCCATCGTGATGGGCTTTACCCCGTTCGGTGGCGTGGTATCGATGCCGCCTTCGCTGGCACCGACCTTCCTGCAACTGGACATCAAGGGCGCACTGGACATCGGTCTGGTCAGCGTGATCTTCGCCTTTCTGTTCGTCGACCTGTTCGACAACTCCGGCACCCTGATCGGCGTCGCCAAGCGCGCCGGCCTGATGCGCAAGGACGGCCACATGCCGAAAATGGGCCGCGCCCTGATCGCCGACAGTACGGCGGCAATGGCCGGTTCCCTGCTGGGCACCTCGACCACCACCAGCTACATCGAATCCGCCGCAGGCGTGAGCGCCGGCGGCCGCACCGGCCTGACGGCCGTCGTCGTCGCCATCCTGTTCCTGCTGGCGCTGTTCTTCTCGCCACTGGCCGGCAGCGTTCCGGCGTTCGCCACCGCACCGGCACTGCTGTTCGTCGCCGTGCTGATGACATCTGGCCTCGCGGAAATAGACTGGGACGACATCACCGTGGCCGCCCCGGTCGTGATTACCGCCCTGGCCATGCCGTTCACTTATTCCATCGCCAATGGCATTGCCTTCGGCTTCATTGCCTGGACCGCCATCAAGCTGATGTCCGGTCGCGGCCGTGAGCTGAACCCGGCGCTGGTGATTCTGTCGATTCTGTTCGTGATCAAGCTGGGTTGGTTCAACGCATGACATTTGATTCAAACGCCTACGCCGTTCAGCTCGAAGAAAAGGTCACGCGCTTGCGTGACCTGCTGGCCCCGTTCGATGCGCCGCAGCCGGTCGTCTTCGATTCGCCGCTGCAAAACTTCCGCCTGCGCGCCGAGTTCCGCCTGTGGCGCGAAGCCGGCGAGCGCCATTACGCAATGTTTTCCCAGGAAGACAAACGCACGCCGATTCTGATCGAAGAGTTCCCGATCGCCAGCCTGCGCATCAACCAGTTGATGCCGCAGCTCAAGGCGGCGTGGCAGGCCAGTTCCGCCCTGAGCCACAAGCTATTCCAGGTGGAGTTCCTGACCACCCTGGCCGGCGATGCGATGATCACCCTGTGCTATCACCGCCCGCTGGACGAGCACTGGCAGGCGGCGGCCACGAAACTGGCGACCGATCTGGGCGTCAGCATCATCGGCCGCTCCAAGGGCAAACGCGAAGTCATCGGCCACGATTACGTGGTGGAAAAACTCGAAGTCGGCGGTCGCACCTTCAGCTATCGCCAGCCGGAAGGTGCGTTCACCCAGCCCAACGGCACGGTGAACCAGAAGATGCTCAACTGGGCGTACGAAGCCCTCGGCGACCGCAGCGATGACTTGCTGGAGCTGTATTGCGGCAACGGCAACTTCACCCTGCCGCTGGCCACCCGCGTGCGCAAAGTGCTGGCGACCGAAATCAGCAAGACTTCGGTCAACGCGGCACTGAGCAACCTCAGCGAAAACGCCGTGGACAATGTCACGCTGGTGCGCCTGTCCGCCGAAGAACTGACCGAAGCGCTGAACGAAGTGCGGCCGTTCCGCCGCCTGCACGGCATCGACCTGAAGAGCTACGAGTTCGGCGCCGTCTTCGTTGACCCGCCCCGCGCTGGCATGGACCCGGACACCTGCGAACTGACCCGGCGTTTCGACAACATCCTCTACATTTCCTGCAACCCGGAAACCCTGGCGGCCAACATCGCCCAACTGCACGACACCCACCGCATCACCCAATGCGCAATGTTCGACCAGTTCCCGTGGACGCATCACATGGAGTCCGGGGTGTTGCTGACCCGGCGGTAAGTGCGACCTGCCAGATGCGAAAAAGCCGTCTTGATAGACGGCTTTTTTGTGTCCGAGACAATCACCCCGGCAGATTCTTTCGATACTCAGTCGTGGTAATGCCTTTGTAGCCCCAGTTATCGGTGTCGATTTCCTCGATCACGATGTGGGTCAGTTCCGGGGGCTTGCCCAGGACGCGTTGCAGGGTTTCGGTGATTTCGGCGATGACCTGGGCTTTCTGTTCGCGGGTGACGCCGTCACGGGTGATACGTACGCTGACGAAAGGCATGCTGCTTCTCCTGCTCGGCTGGTTGAGAAAGGCTGACGGTCCACTGTATCCGCGCGAGCGCTTCTGATAAATACTGCGTTACACACTTCATTTGATCCCTGGTGTAATCAATCATGCAGCGACAATTCGACGATCTTCAATTGGGCAGCATCGAGCTGTTCTGCCTGGCCGCCGAAGCTGGCAGCTTCACCGCGGCGGCGCTGGTGGCCGGGGTGACCCCTGCGGCGGTGAGCCGCTCGGTGTCGCGTATGGAGGAACGTCTGGGCGTGCGATTGTTTGCGCGCACCACCCGCAGCGTGAAGCTGACCGACAGTGGCCGCCGCTACTACGAGGAATGCCGCCAGGCCCTGGCGCAGCTGGTGGAAGCCCAGCGTGAAGTCATGGGTCAGCAGCAGGTACCGTCCGGCACCCTGCGCATCAGTATCCCGACCACCTATGCCCATCACCGGATCCTGCCGTTGATGCCGGCCTTTCGCGCGCGTTTTCCGGCGGTGAAGGTTGAGACGCACATCAGCAACCGCAACATCGATTTCGTCGGCGAAGGCTACGACATGGCGATTCGCGTGCGGGCGATTCCGGACTCCGGCCTGATCGCCCGGCCACTGGAGGACGCGGCGCTGGTGATGATCGCCAGCCCCGAGTATCTCAAGCAGGCCGGCACGCCGCAGACCCTCGACGATTTGCAGCAGCATGAATGCATTCAGTACGAATTGCCCAGCAGCGGCCGGCGCATTGCCTGGCTGTTCAATGAAGACGGGGTTGAGCGGGAGATTCTGGCCGAGGGGAATTTCGTCTGCTCCGACGACGTTCTAGGGGGCGTGACGCTGGCGAAGCATGGGGCGGGGTTGTTTCAGACGTATCGGTTTATCGTGGAAAAGGAGTTGGCCGATGGGTCGTTGGTGGAGGTGCTCAAACCTTATGGCGGGCGCTGGCGGCCGTTTACCTTGCTCTACCCGCAGAGCCGGCACATGCCATTGAAAGTGCGCGCGTTCATCGACTTCCTTGTCGAGCATCTACCACGCTAAAACGACGATCCCTGTAGCAGCTGGCGAAGCCTGCGTACGGTTGCTACAGGATCAACGCAACTCGCTCTGTGTTCGATCACCGAACACAAATAGCCGACCGGGCACCTCTTCAATTGACCGAATTAACCATCTAGTACAATTTATCTCCACAGGCTGAATTCCTGGCCAAATGCCAAAAATAATAAGTGGAGAAACCTCGATGTCCCCCATCATTCTGGTGCTCAACGGCCCCAATCTGAACATGCTCGGCACCCGTGAACCGGCGAATTACGGCTACGAAACCCTGGCCGATATTTCAAACCTGTGCGGACGCACCGCTGAAGAGTTCGGCCTGGCGGTGGAGTTTCGCCAGACTAACCATGAAGGCGAAATGATCGACTGGATTCACGCCGCCCGCGGCCGTTGCGCCGGGATCGTGATCAACCCGGCGGCCTGGACCCACACCTCGGTGGCGATTCGCGATGCGTTGGTTGCCAGCGAACTGCCGGTGATCGAAGTCCACCTGTCCAACGTCCACGCCCGTGAGCCGTTCCGCCATCATTCCTTCGTGTCAGCCATTGCCACTGCAGTCATGGCCGGGTTCGGCAGCCACGGCTATCGCCTGGCGCTGGAGCACTTCAGCCAACGTCTGAAAGGGTGAACGTCATGAACCAGAACCAAAGCGTATTGGCCGGACTGATCGGCGCCGGCATCCAGGCCTCTCGCACACCCTCGCTGCACGAGCATGAAGGCGATGCCCAGGGCTTGCGTTACCTCTATCGCCTGATCGACCTCGATCAACTGCAACTGGACAACAACGCCCTGCCCGACCTGTTGACGGCCGCCGAACGCATGAGCTTCACCGGACTGAACATCACCTTCCCGTGCAAGCAGGCGATCATCCCGCTGCTGGATGAACTATCGCCCGAAGCTCGCGGCATCGGCGCGGTCAACACAGTGGTCCTCAAGGACGGCAAACGCATCGGCCACAACACCGACTGCCTGGGCTTTGCCGAAGGCTTTCGTCGTGGCCTGAAAGGCGTTGCCGTCGAGCGTGTGGTGCAGATGGGTGCCGGCGGTGCGGGCGCGGCGGTGGCTCACGCGCTGCTGAGCGAAGGCGTGCATCAACTGAGCATTTTCGATGTGGACACGAGCCGCGCCCAGAGCCTGGCCGACAACCTCAACCAGCATTTCGGCGAAGGTCGCGCGCTGGCCGGTCACAACCTGGCGGGCACCCTGAGCGAAGCCGACGGTCTGGTGAACACCACGCCCATGGGCATGAAAAAACTGCCGGGCATGCCGGTGCCGGTGGAATTGCTGCGTGCCGAGTTGTGGGTGGCGGAGATTGTCTATTTCCCGCTGGAAACCGAACTGCTGCGCAACGCCCGCGCCCTGGGTTGCCGCACGCTCGATGGCGGCAACATGGCGGTGTTCCAGGCGGTGAAGGCGTTTGAATTGTTCAGCGGCGTGGTGCCGGATGCGCAGCGAATGCTGGCGCACTTTCAGAGTATGAATGGCTGAAAAGCAAAAAATCGCAGCCTGCAACAGGCTGCGATCCCCTCACACTTGCAGATAACGCAGAACCGACTCGCAAATCATCTCGCGATGACGCTGCTTGATCGCTTCGTCCGGCAGATCGATCTGAAAAATCTCGCCGAAGGTATGACGGTTCGACACGCGATAGAAGCAGAACGAACTGATCAGCAAATGCACATCCAACGGATCAAGCTCGCTGCGGAACACGCCCTGCTCGGCGCCGCGACGCAGGATCTCGCCCAGTGAATCGAGGATGGTGTTGTTCATCGCCTTGATGGCATCGGACTGCTTCACATATTCGGCGTTGTGAATGTTCTCGATGCTGACGATCCGTACGAAATCGACATTGCGGTCGTGGTGATCGAAGGTGAATTCCACCAGCCGCCGAATCGCGTCCACCGGCGCCAGCTCAGCCAGGTGCAGGCGGTTTTCGGTGCTGCGGATATCGCCATAGAGCTTCTCCAGAACCTCGACGTAGAGCTGCTCCTTACTGCCGAAGTAGTAATAGATCATGCGCTTGGAAGTATGGATACGCTCGGCGATGGCATCGACGCGGGCGCCGGACAGGCCCTGCTGGACGAACTCGACGATCGCCTCTTGCAGAATGTTCTCGCGGGTTTTTTCCGGGTTGTTCTTGCGACTCTTGCGCGGTTCCACAGCTGGCTGATCGGGCGTTGCGGGGAAGTCTGAAGTCATTGTCATTGCGGGCTCACGGCCATCATGCACAAGCTGGCGATTATGAGCCGCGCCGCACGGTGAAGGAAGCCGTGCGGCAGCGGTTTGTCGAATCGATTTACGATTTTCCTACAACTTTGCCTGACGTACGGCACCACTCCGGGATTTGGCCATGGCCGCCAGACGCACCGCCACGTTCGCCGCGCCGTAACCGGCATAGCCGTTCTTGCGCTGGATGATCTCGAAGAAGAATCGCCCTTCGAACGGCTCGGTGTACACGTGGAACAGCTCGCCGCCCTGGGCATCACGGTCGTACAGCACGTTGTAGTAGGCCAGTTCGCTGAGGAACTCGTCGTCGAAATCGAAACGCGCCGCCAGGTCGTCATAGTAGTTGAGCGGAATATCCAGAAGCGGAACGCCCGCCTCTTTCGCCCGGCTGACCTGGGCGAAGATGTCGTCGCAATCGAAGGCGATGTGATGCACACCGGAACCGCGATAACTCGAAAGCGCGTGTGAGATCGCGGTGTTGCGGTTCTCGGAAATGTTCAGCGGCAAGCGTATCGAACTGTCACGGCTGCGCAGGGCGCGGCTTTTCACCAGGCCATAGGGGTCGGGCAGGACCACTTCGTCGTCGGCCTCGAAATCCAGCAGACTCTTGTAGAACAGCACCCAGCTGTCGAGGCTGTCGGCGGGTAACGCCATGGCCATGTGGTCGATGCGCTTCAAGCCACCGTTGGTCTGCGCGTCTGGCACGAGGTTGAAGTCGGTGCCGTAAACGTCAGCGTTCTGGTCCACCAGATAAATCAGGCTGCCATCCGGCGCGCGCACGGCGGCGAGCTCCAGCTCGTTCGGCCCGACCAGACCGCGATAAGGCTGGCCTTTATAGGCCACGGCCCGCGCCAGGGCGCTGGCACTGTCCTTGACCCGCACGGCGGTGGCGCACAGCGATGGGCCGTGAGCCTCGAAGAAACTGTGACCAAAGGAGTACGGCTCGGAATTGAGGATCAGATTGATATCGCCTTGGCGCATCAGACTGACGCTCTTGGAGCGATGCTGGCCGGCTTTGACGAAGCCCAGGCGCTCCAGCCAGTGGGACAGCTTCGCACCGAGGCTTTCGTCCACGGCGAACTCGAGAAACTCCACACCGTTGTATTCGCTGGCCTTGGGCGTCTCGAACAGAATCTCGCGATTGGCAGTTTCTCGGGCTTCCTGTTCCAGGCGCTGACGGGTTTTCTCCTCCAGGTACAGCAAGGAGCGCAAACCGTCGGCGGCGTTGGCCCGAGGCGGCGCGGCGCGGAAGCCGTCGTTGAAGATTTCCAGCGACAGAGGCCCGGTGTAGCCGCTCTTGATGATCGGCGCGAGGAAGCCCGGCAGATCGAACTCGCCCTGGCCTGGGAAGCAGCGGAAATGCCGGCTCCACTCCAGCACGTCCATGGCCAGGATCGGCGCGTCGGCCATCTGCACGAAAAAGATCTTGTCGCCGGGAATCTCGGCGATCGCGCTGGGATCACCCTTGAGCGACAGGGTATGGAAGCTGTCGAGCAGCACACCGAGACTCGGGTGGTCGGCCTGGCGAACGATGTTCCACACCTGTTGATACGTGTTGACGTGACGACCCCAGGCCAGCGCTTCATAACCGATGCGCAAACCGCGCGCGCCCGCACGTTCGGCCAGCAGGCGCAAATCATCGACTAAAATTTGTTCATCACCCACCGAATCCGCAGAGGCGTTGCTGCACACCAGCACCAGGTCCGTGCCCAGTTCCTGCATCAGGTCGAACTTGCGTTCGGCCCGTTCCAGGTTGCGCGACAGGCGGTCACGGCGGCAGCCCTCGAAGTCCCGGAACGGTTGAAACAGGGTGATGGCTATCCCGAGATCGGCGCACATCTGTTTAATTTCCCGCGGGCTGCCGTCGTAGTAGAGAAGGTCATTCTCGAAAATCTCGACGCCATCGAAGCCGGCGGCAGCAATGGCTTCGAGTTTTTCCGGCAGGGTACCGCTCAGGGATACGGTGGCAATGGAACGCTGCATGTTTCGGCTCCCGGTAGTGGAGGGAATCTTGTAAGGGTAATTATTGGCTGCAATGTAAAGCGCAGCAATTTAAAGTGTACTACCCGGTTAGTTTTGTGTTCGATTATCGAACAAAATGGCCTTTCACGAATTGACGATTTTTTGTCCACTGCGCAACATCAACACCACATTGAGGCCGGATCACCAACCGTCGGTCTCAGGTAAACCGACCCAGAACACCACATAAAAATTTCAAAAAACGGGTAAAAGCTCATGTGCTCATTCAACGCCCTGCTCGCTCCAGCTACCGTCATTACGCCCTGCCTGGCGTCCATCCGAATCCTGCGCACCGCCGGCATCGCCGTGCCGCTCGCTGAATAAACCGTCAGTCGACGAACCCAGCCGATCAGTCCCGCGCCCGTCGCCCTCGATTGATCACGCGCCCTTGAAGTCCAGACGAGCCTCGCATGTCAGTCATTGAACGGATGGCCCAGATGAACCCTACTCAAAGCTCTCGCATGGCTCCGGCCATGAGTGCCGCCACTGGCGGTATCGGTGACAAAATCCGCGGCGCCATGGCCGTCGGCAAGACCCGTTGGGGCATGCTGGCGCTGGTGTTCTTCGCCACTACCCTGAACTACATCGACCGCGCCGCCCTGGGCGTCATGCAGCCCATCCTCGCCAAGGAAATGAGCTGGACGGCGATGGACTACGCCAACATCAACTTCTGGTTCCAGGTCGGCTACGCCATCGGTTTCGTGCTGCAAGGCCGTCTGATCGACCGGGTCGGCGTCAAGCGCGTGTTCTTCTGCGCGGTGCTGCTCTGGAGCCTGGCCACCGGTGCCCATGGCCTCGCTACTTCGGCAGCCGGTTTCATGGTCTGCCGCTTCATCCTCGGCCTGACCGAAGCCGCCAACTACCCGGCCTGCGTGAAGACCACGCGCCTGTGGTTCCCGGCCGGCGAGCGCGCCGTGGCCACCGGTATCTTCAATGCCGGGACCAACGTCGGCGCGATGTTCACGCCAATGTTGCTGCCGCTGATCCTCCATGCCTGGGGCTGGCAAGCGGCGTTTCTGTGCATGGCCGCGCTGGGCGGTATCTGGCTGGTGTGCTGGGGCCTGAAGTACTTCAACCCGGAAGATCACCCAAGCGTTAAACAGTCGGAACTGGACTACATCCAGAACGAAGTCGAACCTGCACAGACACGCGTGCCTTTCTCGAAGATCCTGCGCATGCGCGGCACCTGGGCCTTCGCCCTCGCCTACTCGATCACCGCACCCGTGTTCTGGTTTTACCTGTACTGGCTGCCACCGTTCCTCAATCAGCAATACAACCTGGGCATCAACGTGACCCAGATGGGTATTCCACTGATCATCATCTACCTCACCGCCGACTTCGGCAGTGTCGGCGGCGGGATCCTGTCCTCGTTCCTGATCGGCCGCGGCGTCAACCCGATCAAGGCGCGCTTGATGTCCATGGCACTGTTCGCCTGCTGCATCATCGGCGTGATCATCGCGGCCGGCTCCAGCAACCTGTGGGTGGCGGTGTTCGCGATTTCCCTGGCCATCGGTGCGCACCAGGCCTGGACCGCCAACATCTGGAGCCTGGTGATGGACTACACGCCCAAGCACATGATGAGTACGGTATTCGGTTTCGGCGGCATGTGCGCCGCGATCGGCGGGATGTTCATGACCCAGTTGGTAGGCCACATCCTGACTGCCACCAACAACAACTACACCGTGCTGTTCACCCTGATTCCGGCGATGTACTTCATCGCACTGATCTGGATGTACTTCATGGCGCCGCGCAAGATCCCGACCGTAGAAGAATGATGTTCCCTCGGCGCAGGCCTTGATCGGGCCTGCGCTTTTTTTTGCCCGCGATTTGTAGACTATCGGGTTCGAGCTCAGAGACGACTTTGCTGCCAGGCCGCCGCCAGCCCGCTGCAGCAGATCACGGCGATACCGATCACGGTGGTCAGGGTCGGTGTATGGGAGAACAGCAGCCAGCCCAACAAGCCGGCAAAGATGATCTGGCAATAGCTGAACGGTGCCAGCAAGGCCGGTGCGGCAAGGCGGAAGGCCTGGGTCAGGAACAGGTGCGCGGTCATCCCGCAGGCCCCCAGCGCCAACATCATCGCGCCATGGCCCAGGGTCGGCACCTGCCAGAAGAACGGCACCAGCGCACTCATTACCAGGGTGTTGCACAGCCCTGCGAAAAAGTTACTGGTGGTCGGGCTGTCGACATTGCTGAGCTTGCGCGTCAGCAATTGATAGAAGCAGAAGAACAGCGCCGAGCAGAACGGCAGCAACACCGCCGGAGTGAACAGATCACCACCGGGGTGGACGATGATCAGCACCCCGCTGAAGCCGCAAATCACCGCCAGCCATTGCCCCCGCGTCACCCGCTCCTTGAGCAGCGGTACCGACAGCGCGGTGACCAGAACCGGGGCAAGGAAGTTGACCGACGTGGCTTCGGCCAGCGGGATGTACATCAGGCCCGTGGTGAAAAACAGGCTGGTGCCCAGCAGGCACAAGGCGCGAATCACCTGCAGCATAGGCCGCTTCGTACGCAGAACCGCGACCCCGGATTGCGGCAGGAAAATCCCCGCCATCAACAGGGTGTGAACCACATAACGCGCCCACACCACCATCACGATCGGATAGAACCCGGACAGGTATTTGGAGATGGCGTCGTGACTGGAGAAGAGGAAGGTTGCGACAACGATCAGCAGAATCCCTTTGAAGGGCTGATTGACGCCGGAAAGCGGGGTGCTGACAGTCATTGGGGTTCCTTTAGATACATCAAAAATCAAACGCTTCCTGTAGGAGCGAGCCTGCTCGCGATGGTCGTCAACGATGACGCTGGCAACCTGATGCCCTGCGGTGTTCTGTCGTTCATCGCGAGCAAGCTCGCTCCTACAGGGAGAGACGCGTTAGATCCGCGCCAACAATTCCCGAGTCCTGTCCAGCGCCATCTGCGCCCGATCCAACCCACTCACGCCCTGCTCCAGCAGCTGCACCGTGGGAATCTCCAGGCTCAATGGAATGTTAGACGGCAAACAACGCAACAATCCCGGCAAATCACAATCGCCCTCACCGGGAAAGCGTCGCTCGTTGCGGGCCTGACGCAAGATCTCGGCCATGTCCGCCGGCCTTGGCCCCACAACGTCACACAACTGCGCATACCGTAACCGTGACGGGGCGACCCTGGCCAGCTCTTCCAGCCTTGATCCAGAGCGGTCGAAGTGGAACGCGTCGACCAGCACTGCACCGTTTTCGCGCCCGGCGGCCTCGACAATGCGCACCGCTTGCGCAAGATCCCGCGCCTCAGTCCAGGGCATGAACTCCAGATGCGGATGCAGTCCATAAGACGCCGCCAGGTCACAGAGTTCGGCAAAGTTGTCCGTCATTCGTCGCTCGTCCGGATCGTTGCCGGCCACCAGCAGTTCACTGGCACCCAGTTCGGCACCCACCACCAGAATTCGTTCGAAATCGGCCACCACGGTTTCCGGTTTCAACCGCAGGATTTCCACATCCAGCACACCGATGCCGGTGTCCCGCAGACGCGCCAGGGTCTGGCGGCGCAAATCGCTGTCGACTACCAATGGAAAATGATGTTCCTGAGGCGTGGCCGGCACCAGGCGCAGGCCGACATGGCTGTAGCCAGCACGAGCCGCCACTTCCACCATCTCGGGCGGTGACAGTTCCAGCACAGTCAGGCTGGCCAGGGAGAAGATCCGCTCACTCATGATGCGTTCCGTTTAGGGCTGATGGCATGAACTCATCAATTTAGAACCCAGTTCC
Source organism: Pseudomonas sp. SDO55104_S430 (assembly GCF_054070595.1). NCBI lineage: Bacteria > Pseudomonadati > Pseudomonadota > Gammaproteobacteria > Pseudomonadales > Pseudomonadaceae > Pseudomonas > Pseudomonas sp. SDO55104_S430. The sequence continues at coordinate 20,083 of NZ_JBSVXG010000107.1, forward strand.
AGATTATTGTAGATACTCACTCTAAAAGTGTTCGAACAGCGCACAGTTTGAACAGTCAGCGATATCCAAATGTGGGAGCGGGCTTGCTCGCGAATGCGCCGTGTC
>NZ_JBSVXG010000108.1:0-20096 GCF_054070595.1 Pseudomonas sp. SDO55104_S430
CAGACAGCCAGCGTTATCGTTGACGACCATCGCGAGCGTGCTCGCTCCTACAGGGTTCGGGGGTATCAGCTCTGCGGCACTACCCGCGCTTCGCTGCCGGCACCCTCGACATACACCGCCATGCCCTTGGTCAGCGCCGGATTGGTCGGCTGGGTCACCGACACCAGCACGCCGCTCTTGGTGCGCACGATGATCTGCTGGGCGTCCTTGGGCTGGTCATAGGCTTTCTTTTCCGTGTAGTTGCCACCGGCCGCACCGGCCAGGGCGCCGGCGATCATGGCCACGTCGCGACCGGTGCCGCGACCGATCAGGCTGCCCAGGCCGACACCGCCCAGGCCACCGAGGATGGCGCCGACACCGCTGTCGTGGTTGGTCTGCATCTGCGTCTGGGTGATCTGCTCGATTTTCCCCGAGCGAATCTCCATTTCACCGGCGCCGCCGCTTCCGGCATCGACCGCGACACACGCGCACAGCATCAGGAAAGACAAAGATAGGGTCAGCCAGGCAGCGATGGTTTTCATGGTCAAGCTCCTGTTTCGATGACGGCGTAGTAGATGAGATCAAGTTGCAAAGACACCTGTAGACGTTAGTCGAAATTGTCCGTTGTGTAGCTTTGGCACATAACTCCAGCTCATCGCACTGCTATTTCACCGGGCTCGTCTGCTTGATATCCCCGCAAAACAGATCGAGGTTGCCGCTGTCCGCGGTACTGCGCACGACCACCGAGTAATCGCCGGAAAGCAGTTCGGACTTTGCCACCGGTGCGATACGCGAGAACGTCCAGCCTTTGACGGGCTGGCGCTGGGTGTTGACTTGTTCATTCATGGCAAAGGCAACGGCGCCGGGTTGCTGGCAGCTGCCTTTGTAGATGAATGACTGCACCCGCAAGGGCAGGAGCACGCCGTTGGGAACACCGCTGATGAAGAAACTCAGTCCGGTTTTCTGCTCAAGATCCGTCAGGGTGACATTGCCGATCTGACCGGCGTTATGCCGGGTGGCCGTAAGGGGAACGTTGACGCCGGAGTCTGACGAAGAGCTGGCGCAGCCGAGCAGGCTGGTGCTGATGATGAAGGCGGCAAGCGGGGTTGTGAGCTTCATTGCCAAACTCCTGTGTCGAAGAACTGCAATGGGGGGAATCAGCGGTATAGCTCACATTTGGGGTTGGTGCGGGAAACTCGTGGGAAATTGTGCTCATCGGCGCCTATCGTCGAGTTCATAGACGACTCTGCGTAACCATGTCCAGAAGCTTCCGATCGGGCTGGAAATCGCTACTGCCCCTGCCGGTTCGATCACAGTATTGTGTATGCAATCCTTATCGTTTTCTTGCGTGAGTGCCAACCCTTGAAGAGCCGAGCATTAATGATTGGGGTGGACATGGGCACCTCCAGTACAAGAGTCGCTGTCATAGACGAGCAAGGTGTTCAACTGGCTGCAGCAAGTCGTCCCACACGCTTGTTGAATCCTGCACGACAGGTCTTCGAGCAATGTCCTGACGAGATGTACGCTTCCGTGTTGTTGGCCATCAAGGATGTACTGACTCTTTTCACGATCAATCCAGGTGAAATTGTCGGCATCTCGATCTGCGGGCAAATGGCCGGAATTTCTACAGTCGGCCGCGGCTGGCAGGCGACAACACCCTACGACTCGTGGCTGGACATGCGTTGTGTTCAACAGGTGCAACGGCTCAAACCTTACGAGCAACAGATCGTTCAACGCTCGGGTGCTCCGGTCAGTGCCAATCACGCCGCCAAGTGGCTGTATTGGCGCGAGGAACAACCCGATACGTACCGCAAGATCAGGAAGATCATCATGCCCGCCGCTTACGTGGCCGGGCGTATGGCGGCTCTGGACAGCGATGCGGCGTTCATGGACGACACCTACCTTGGCTTCAACAGTTTTGCCGACAGCCAGGCCTCAGGATGGAATCATTCGCTGATTGATGAATTTCAACTGGAACATGATCGATTGCCGCAATTGGTCAAACCCTGGGATCGCATCGGCTCGGTCAGCGCCGAACTGGCTAGTAGCAGCGGGCTGTTGGCGGGCACGCCGATTTTTGCGGGGTGCGCGGACATCGCTGCATCCTTGCTCGGTACCGGGGCATTTCAGGCGGGGCAACTGTTCGACATTGCGGGCACCGGTTCGGTGCTGGCGACTTTGCTGGACCACTACGCGGCAGACACCCGGCACAACACCCTGGCGACGTTCAGGCACTGCATCCCGGGATTGTATTACTCGATGGCCTATGTCGGTGGCGCAGGGCTCACGCTGAAAAAATTCGGCCTCACCGAAAGCGAGTGCGGGCAGTTGGAATTGCAGGGCCGTTCCATGTTGAGCGAGCGCAACAAGCTGCTGTTTCTGCCGCACCTGGGTGGATGTCATGCACCTTTCGAAGCTGCGTCCTGCGGGGCATTTGTCGGCCTTGACTGGAGTCACGATCGTACCGACCAATACCGGGCAATGTTGGAGTCAATCGCTTACGAGTACGCACGTTTCCTGCAATGCATGAAGGACATGAACATCGATATTCGCGAGGAGGGGATTATCAGTCTGGGTGGGGGAGCCAACAGTCAGCTGTTTCGCCAGATCAAGGCCGATGTCCTGGGCATACCTTGTCGCAAACTGCCCGTTGCCGAGTCCGGTGTCCTGGGCGTCGCCTTGATCGCCGGTCACGGCGCTGGCGTGTTCGCGGATATGAAGCAGACCGCGATCGACTGGCAAAAGCCGCTCGAATGCGTGTCCTTGCCGGACGCGTCCAGGCACCGGTTTTATGCCGGCATGCGCAAGGCCTACGAGCATATGTTGAGCAACCTGCGACCGGTACTGAGCGATCTGCAATCGGTGTCGCTCGACTGAATGCTATGGCATCGCGCGCTTGAGTTCGCCGGTGGGGGAAGTCAAAAGGTGCCGCGCGGGCATGTCCAGACTCTTGAAATACTGCACGGCAAAATCTACGAACGACTTGACCCGCGGCGGCAGTTTCTTTCCGCCTTCGGTGAGCAGGTGAAAGCCTGCGGTCGGGCATTGATAATCCTCGAGCAACGGCACCAGTCGTTTCGCCTGAATGTCGTCCGCCACTTCCCAGACTGACTTCCAGATAATGCCCAGCCCCTGGACTGCCCACTGTCGCAAGGTGAACCCGTCGTTGGCCAGCCGATTGCCCTTGACCTGAATCGTGGTCGGCACGCCGTTTTCCATGAACTTCCAGCGATCGAGCGCGAAGTCTGCCCGCAACTGCACCAGGCAATTGTGCTGGTGCAGGTCCTGCGGCGTGAGCGGAGCGCCGTAGCGCTGCAGATATTGGGCAGAGCAGCAGACCACTGGCCGGTCTACACCCAGGGAGCGTGCGATCAGTGAGCTATCGGGAAGATCCCCGAAGCGGATTGCGATGTCCGATCCGGATTCCACGAAATCGAGGATCCGGTCAGTGAAGAACAGGCGGATGCTGACGTGGGGATTGTCGCGCAGGAAAGCGTCGACCAACTGGCTCACCCACTGTCGACCCAGATCGGTAGGGCAGGTCAGACCGATGGTGCCGAGCAGTTCGCTGTGACCGTTCTTGATGATGCTGTCCAGGGTATCGACTTCTTCGAGAATCCTGAGCGCATTTTCAAACAGCAACTGGCCTTCGGCGGTCGGGCTCAAGCTACGGGTGTTGCGCTTGAGCAGGCGCAACCCATAGAACTCCTCCATGGCCTTGAGGCGCCCGCTCATGGCAGCGGGTGACAAACCCATCTGTCGGCCTGCGGTGGAAAGTGAGCCTGTCTGAACCACCAGACGAAACAAACGCATGTCCTGTAATCGATCGACCATGATGATTTATCTCGCAATCCGGATCTTTTAATTGTTCGGAAAGTATCGGTCGATTGTTCAGTTAATACCATGAATTAATTCTCCGAAGCCCAGCGGCAGAATCTTTGAAGTTGGCTCTGGATAAGGGTTTCAGACGATTTGTGAACCTGATTCAAATGAGTTTGTTGTTGGGTTCACCTTACGGGGAAAGTGAAAAGTCAATTTTTTAAAAGTGAATAGAAAAGTTGAGGGGATTGTTAATAATGAATGCCAGAGTTTGTGAGTCACCCATAAAGAGGGTTTAAAAATGCGCGTTCAATATCAAGAGGCCGCCCCTTCGATCGACCTGGCCGGCCAATTCAAAATGGCGATGGGGCGTTTTGCCTCTTCCATCACCCTCATCACCACACTTGACGAAAATGGCCAGCCCCACGGTCTGGCCGCCACCGCATTTTCGTCGGTGTCGATGGCCCCAGCATCGGCTCTGATCTGTATCAATCGTACCGCGAGCGCTTCACCGATCGTCAAGCGTTCCGGGCTGTTCTGCGTGAATATGCTGCAAAGTCAGCATGAAGACATCTGCAAGATTTTCAGCCAGCCCGACCTGCGCGAAAGACGCTTTGTCGACGGTGACTGGTGCACCGGCATACATGGCATCCGGTATCTGACCGATGCACAGGCGGCGATTTTCTGTGAAGTCGTTCAGGAGATTGAACACGGAACACACACCGTGATTATTGGAAATGTCATCGATGTCATCACTCAACCCGTAGAAGAACCATTGTTGTACATGGGAGGGCGTTATCGCGCGTTGAATCATTAATCGGTTAGTCATGCTGGCTCGGTCTTATAACAATTAAATAACAAGTGGATGTGGGTATGAATAATCAGGTGCTGGTCAAGTCAAGCCGGATTGGCTCGATACCAAAGTGGGTTGGACTTGAATCCAATGTCGCAGGACCGACGATCGGACTTTTGTTGTTGTGTGCGGTGTTAAGCGTCTTTACCGATAGTTTCCTGACTTTGAGCAATCTGCTTAATGTGCTCGACCAAGTCACGGTGTTGGGCATCATGGCGCTGGGTATGACCCTGGTCATTCTCATCGGTGGCATCGACCTGTCCGTCGGCGCGGTATTGGCCGTGGCAATCATGGTCATGAGTTGGCTGGAACAGGTACTCGGATTGCCAATGTGGATGGCGATGCTCGGTGCCATCGCCGTCGGTGCGGCTTGCGGTTCGACCACAGCGTTGCTGGTGGTCAAGGCCGGGTTGCCATCGTTTATTGCGACGCTGGCGATGATGTCGATCGCTCGCGGCCTTGCCTACATGGTCACCGATGGCGCCCAGGTCAGTGGCTTCCCCGAGTGGTTCAGCAACCTCTCGGTCATTCGTTATGGCGGCGTGCTGTCGCTGACGGTGACCTGCTTCGCGGTGCTGGCACTGCTGTTCTGGTTCGTCCTCAAATTCACGGTTTCCGGCCGCAGCCTGTACGCCATCGGCGGCAGCAGCAAGGTAGCCAAACTCGCCGGGATCCGGGTCAAGGTTTATACCAGCGCCGTGTACATCATCTGCGGAATCTGCGCAGCCCTGGGCGGCATCATCATGACGTCGCGCCTGGACACAGCTGGTGCCGGCGCCGGAGTCGGTTATGAGCTGGATGTGATCGCCGCGGTGGTCATCGGCGGCGGCAGCCTCAAGGGCGGGGCGGGCAGTGTGGTCGGCACCATCATCGGCGTATTGATCATCGGCGTACTGCGCAATGGCTTGAATCTGGCCGGGATTTCTCCTTTCGTCCAGCAGGTAGTCATCGGCGCCGTCATCGCTTTCGCCGTGATGCTTGACCTGCTCAAACGCAAGACTGACTGAACTCAGGTTGTCGCCTGAACGGTCGTCGTCTACCTGCCAAAGTAACAAGGATAAAAACATGAACCTGCCTTCTGTTTCAGCGCGTTTCCTGTGGCTGCCGCTGCTCGGCTGCCTGTTGTCCACCAATGTGTTTGCACAGGTTAAGCCTGCGAATGAGATCACCGTCGGAATGTCCATTCCGAGCCTGCAATGGGTGTTCTACCTGATGGTGCGCGATGGCGTGATGGAGCAGGCCAAGAACCTGGGCATCAAGAATGTGCTGGTTGCCGACGCCCAGGCCGACCCTGCGCGGCAAGTCAGCCAGATTCAGGACATGCTCAGCAAAGGCATCGATGTGCTGCTCTACACCGCTACCGGAAGTGCCGCTTCTGCGGTGCCGGTACGGCTGGCGCGCCAACAGGGCATACCGGTGATCTGCATCGACAACTTCCCGAAAAACGTCGAGTGCGACGCTTACATCTCCACCGATAACCTGGCTGCGGCCGGTGAGTTGGCGCGGCAAATGATCAAGCTGACAGGTGGGCAGGCCGAGATCGGTCTGCTTCAGGGCACCCTTGGCGACTCGACTGAAGTCACCAGAGCCAAAGGCCTGGATGCCGTTCTGGCCGATGCCCCCGGCATGAAAATCATCGACCGCAAGCCCACCGACTGGCTCCAGGACAATGGCTTCAAAGTGGCGCAGGACATGCTGCAGAAGAATCCGAAGATCAACGTGTTCATCGGCCGTTCCGATGCACCGGCGCTGGGAGCCGCGCAGGCCGTCAAGGTGGCCAATATCGATCACAAGGTCTGGGTTTTTGGCTATGACGGTTTGCCTTCGGCTCTGGAAGCCATTCGCGACGGCAAGATGGACATGACCATCACGCAGCAGGCCGTGGAAATGGGACGCCTGGCCATGCGCACGGCTGTCGACCTGCAGCAGGGCAAGACCGTGAACAAGACTCAGTTGTTGCCAGCCTTCGTCACCACGCGTGAAAACGTGGCGACCTTTCTTGAACAGCACCCTTGAGTGCGGTGAAGGAGGTCACGTCATGAATGCGATCAAATCCGCTCAGGCACCGTTGTTCAGGGCCAGCAACATCGGCAAGTCATTCAACTCGGTTCGGGTGCTGGAAGACATCAGTCTCGATATCGGCTACGGAGAAGTGGTGGCATTGCTGGGGGAAAACGGTGCAGGCAAGTCGACCTTTTCCTCAATCGTTGCCGGGGCGCTGACGCCTTCCAAAGGATCAATGTTTCTGGCCGGCGAGCCCTATGCGCCGAATGGTCCGGGCGCCGCCATGGCCCAGGGCATCAACATGATTCATCAGGAAATTCATTTGCTGCCCGACTTGAGCGTGGCGGAGAACGTTTTTCTCGGTCATCTGCCGATTTCCCGAGGCATGATCGACCGCCAGACAATGCACCGCGAAACCGAGAAACAACTGCGCCGCCTTGGCCTGGACATCTCCCCGCAAACCCCGGTTCGGCAGTTGAAGATCGCTGCCCAGCAACTCGTGGAGATTGCCAGGGCGCTCACACTCAACTCGCGCCTGCTGATCCTTGACGAACCTACCGCCGCCTTGGGTAAAGACGAAACCGAGTTGCTGTTCAAGCAGATTGAGGAGCTGAAGAAAGAGGGCGTTTCATTCATCTACATCAGTCATCGAATGGACGAGATTGCCCGGATCGCCGACAAGGTTGTGGTCATGCGCGATGGCCACCTTATCGCGCGTCATGACAGTGGTCGCACCGATGTCAGCGTGCTGGTGTCGCAAATGGTCGGGCGACCGATCGAGCGGTTGTTCCCGGAGCTGCCCGAGCCCCATGACGCGACGGTACTGCGTGTTGATCGGCTATCGGACAAGTCCGGTCGCTTCCACGATGTGTCGTTCGCGGTCAGGGCCGGGGAAATTTTTGGTATTGCCGGCATCGTCGGCGCAGGCCGCACCGAGCTGGTTCAGGCGATAGCCGGATTGAGTGCGGTGAGTCAGGGCGAAGTGCTTCTGGATGATCGTCCGTTGCCGGCCAACAACGTGCAGGCGGCGATCCATGCCGGGGTCGTGTTGATTCCCGAAGACCGCAAGACCGAAGGCGTGATTCTGAATCAGACCATCGCTGAGAACCTGGCTTACTGCAACCTCGATAGCCTCAGTTCGTATGGCGTCGTGGCCCACCAGCGGATGGCAGCGTTCGCCCGAGAGCGAATCGCGATGCTGGGGATCAAGGGCTCGGCAGGGCAGATGCTCGACAAGCTGTCCGGCGGCAACCAGCAGAAAGTGGTCATCGCCAAATGGATCGCCCGTAATCCGAAAGTGATCATTCTGGATGAACCCACCCGCGGCATCGACATGGGCGCACGGGCGGCGATTTATGAGTTGATCATCGATCTTTCCAAAACCGGTGTTTCGGTGATCGTCGTCAGCTCCGATCTGGAAGAAGTCATCGGCCTGTCCCATCGGGTGATGGTCATGGCGCGCGGCTGCTCCCAAGGCATCCTGCATCGGCCGCAGATTGCCCCCGACAGCATCATGACGTTGGCCACCGCTTGATGACGGGCCGCGCAAGCGGCTCTTGAAACTCTACCCATACCTTGCACGTTGCGACTTGCAGCGCCGGCATTGGCACGCCTGCAAAACGAGTACGCGACATGAAAACGGTGTGTTGTGCAGAAAATCTCGCAGCACGCCAGTCACTGAAAACAGCAGGAGAACGACATGAAACTCGCTATGTTCATGCAGCCCCTTCATCACAAGGGCTGGGATTATCACGAGATGTACGATCAGGATATTGCCTGTGCCGTGCATGCCGACAGCGTCGGTTTCGACGAACTCTGGGTCGGCGAACACACCTCGCAGCGCACCGAGCCGATCACCAACGCACTGCAATTTCTGTCCACGCTGATTCCGCTGACCCGACGCATGAAACTGTGCACCGGCGTATTGAATCTCCCGCACCATGTTCCGGCGCGAATCGCCGCCGATGCGGCCATGTTCGACCATATGTCCAAAGGGCGTTTCATCATGGGCATCGGCCCGGGTGGGCTGGCATCCGACTTCGAGGTCTACGGCAGTAACGGCAAGGATCGCGGGCAGATGATGGTCGACTGCTACGAGATGATCCGGGCGATCTGGAATTCGGACGCGCCCTATGATTTCTCGGCAGGGCATTGTCAGGTCAGTCTCAAGGATTCGGTGCACCATGAGCTGGAAATCGGATATATGCCCAAGCCCTTCCAGAAGCCTTTTCCACGGGTAGCGACGACAGCCATGAGTCCGTTTTCCGGAACGGCGAAACTCGCCGGCGCCATGGACTGGGACTTGATGTCTGCCAACTTCAACCCGACGGCGACCGTCGCGTCTCATTGGCAGGCTTACTGCCAGGGTGCCGAGAGTGCCGGGCTCAAGGCTGACGCCAACAACTGGCGCGTGGCTCGTTCGGTATTCGTCGCCGACTCCCAGGCCCAGGCCGAGGATTACCTGGCTCAGCAGAGCTGCACGTTGCGCCGCTATTTCGATTACATGATCGATAACCTGGCCACCAACCATTACACCAAGATCTTCAAGACCCGTCCCGACATGACGGACGAGGAAGTGACGGTGGATCACTGCATCAAGGAAATGGTGATTTACGGCGACGTCAACTCCGTCACCGAACAGCTGGTTGCGTTCAGCGAGCAGACCGGGCCGTTCGGCACCCTGATGACCACTTTCCATGAATGGGATGACCAGGACCTGTGGCGACGCTCGATGGAGCTGACCGCGCAACAGGTGATGCCGCGTCTCAACGACTACATGACCCCTCGATTGAAAGCGCAGTGATCGCCTGATCGCGATTGCGCTGGGCTTTTGCGGCCGCATCCCGGATGTGGCCGAAACTTTGGTAATGCGCCTGGACAGGATATATGAACGATTTGACAAGGCAGGACCTGCGCGAAAGTGTTGAGCACGACTTCGAACTGACCGACCAGGAGCTGGCCCGCTTGCGGGAAAAGGCACAATTCATTCGCCTGGAAACGATCCGGCTGATCGAGATCGCCAAGGTCGGGCACTACACCTCGGTGTTCTCGGCGGCCGAGCTGTTCGCCGCGCTGTATTACGACGTGATGGACCTGCGGTTTGCCGAGCCGAAATGGCCCGACCGCGACCGCTTCATGATGGGCAAGGGACATGCGGCGGTCGGGTTGTTCCCGGTCCTGGTGGAGTGGGGCTTCTTCGAGAAAGAGATTCTCGACAATTACACCCGCCTGGGTAACCCGTTGGGCGACCATCCGGACATGCGCAAAGTCCCAGGCGTGGACTTTTCCTCCGGCTCCATCGGCCACGCATTGTCCGGCGGGTTGGGCATGGCGCTGGCCGGGCGGATGCTCGGCAAGTCGTTCACCACCTACGTCATGCTCGGTGACGGAGAGATGCAGGAAGGTCAGGTCTGGGAGGCAGCGTTATCGGCGGCCCACCATAAAACCCGAAACCTGGTGGCGATCATCGACCGCAATGGCTATCAACTCGACGGCAACGTCGACGATGTCATCGGCGTCGAGCCGTTGGCGGACAAATGGATCGCCTTCGGTTGGGAAACCCATGTCGTCGATGGTCACGACCTGGCGGCCGTCACACGTCTGCTGCGTCGCCTCAAGGCCGACTCCACGCGCACGCAACCGGTGTGCATCATCGCCAATACCGTCAAGGGCAAAGGCGTGTCCTACATGGAAACCGAGCCGGGCTGGCATTTGGGGTATCTCGACCCTGAAGACGCGCAGCGCGCTATCGACGAAATCAAAAGCAAGGTGATCTAAGCCATGAATACCGCACCTCTGTCCAAAAACTCCTGGCAGTACCGGGAACTGAACAGCCAGATTCCCAGCCTGAATGCCTTGTCGGATGCCTTGATCGAGCTGGTCGAGCAGGGCGAGCCCGTGGTGGCCGGCACCGCGGATCTGCAGTACTCCAACGGCCTGTCGAAATTCGCCGGGCTGCATCCTGAGCGCTTTGTGCAATTCGGCATTTCCGAGCAGAACATGGTGTCCGCGGCCGCCGGAATGGCGGCGGTGGGCATGAAGCCTTTCGTGGCGACCTTTGCCTCGTTCCTGCCTTTGCTGTGCTGCGAACAGATTCGCATGGATGTCGCCTATTCGGCGTTGCCGGTGCGTCTGATCGGGCACCACGCCGGTATTTCCCTTGGCTTCTATGGCACGTCCCACCATGCCACCGAGGACCTGGCGATCATGCGTTCGATTGCCGACCTTACGGTAGTAGCTCCGGCCGACGGCAATCAGCTGAAGGCTGCGATTCTCGCTTCGGCGAACTATCCGCAACCGATCTACTTCCGTATCCAGCGCGGCCGCGATCCGGTGGTGTATGAAACCGTTCCTGAGTTCGTTTTCGGTAAAGCCACGGTGCATTCGACCGGGGAGGAACTGACCATCATCGCAACCGGCTCCACGGTGCACCCGGCACTCGAAGCGGCCCGTGCCCTGAATGCCGCCGGACGTTCAGTGGGCGTGATCGACATGACCACCATCAAGCCGCTGGACCGTGAGGCGGTGCTGACGGCAGCGCGCAACAGCCGGGCCATCCTTACCGTGGAGGAACACAACATCATCGGCGGACTGGGCGGGGCGGTCTGTGAAGTCATCGCTGAATCGGGTGTTGCTGTCAAAGTGCGGCGTCATGGCATCTATGACGAGTACAGTCTGATCGCACCCCCAACCCACCTCTACAAACACTACCGTCTGGATGCCGCCGGCATCGAAAGCGTGGCGCTGGAAGTGTTGGGTTAAGAAGGATTCTTTTCAGGTTACCTGGCCTGGCGTGCGGCGAGGGCGTTCATTGAAGAACGTCCTCGTCGCACGTTTTTTTATGGCCGGATTTCAGGGGGAGGGAGTGTTACCACTGAACGTCGCTGGTTTCGATCCATTGCAGAATTGATTCGCGCTTTGGTTTCCAGCCCAGCAGAACGCGTGCGTTTACCGCGCGCACGCGACTGTTGGAGCCAATGGCGAATCGGGCCCAATCCCCCAGTTCCGCGATGGCTTCATCCGCTGGCCAGCTTTGAATGTCGCCTTTGAAGCCCAGCGCCTTGCTGATGGACGTAGCGATTTCGAGGAACGATGCCTCGCCGTTCTCGGCGAAGAAGATTGATGCAGATGGCGCTTTCTCGATGGCCAGTCGATAGAGCTCCGCCAGATCCTCGATGTGAACGTTGGACCAGCGATGCACCCCGGCACCCATGTAGGCGCCAGCACCGTATTTGCGAGATTGGGCAAACAGCTTGGGCAGTTGATCGCTTTTCGACGGCAGGCCCAGGGACTCCCCATAAATCATGGTCGGGCAGAACACGATACTGCGAATCCCCTGTTCGACGCCGGCGCGCCGAACGATCTGGTTGATCTCGACCCGATCCTTGCGGATGTCCATCGGCGTGAATGGAGTCTCATCGGTGAAGATGTCGGCGCGCTCGTAAGCGCCACGGGCATCGTCACCGACGACGCTTGAACCCGATGTGTGCAACAGCACCTTTCCACTGCCACTCAAGGCCCGGATAAAGGTCTGCACCGAGGCCAGGTGGTCCGAGTTCGCGGCGTTGACCACCACATCGGCCAGACGCGCCTGCTCGCTGAGAATGAACGCATCATCCAGAGTGCCCAGCACAGGCGTGATACCCAGTGCCTGCAACGCGCCGCGCTGTTCCGGGTTACGCACCAGACCGCTGACTTCATGGCCTGCATCGACCAGGTACTTGGCCACGGAGCCGCCGATGTAGCCGGTCACGCCAGTAACGAAAATCTTCAATGTCTTGTCCTCGTATCGTGTGTGATTTCTGTCCTTCCTTTCGGAAAAAGACAGATATTCCAGTTTCAGGAACACCTCACCATACGATCGGTACTATTTATGAGCTAGACTGTTTGAAAGACAATCATCTGTGAATTCAGTTCGTGATCAATATCAAAGACATCAATCGATCCGGTGAAATGGAAGTCTTCACCCGGGTCGTCAATGCCGGGACTTTTTCCGAGGCTGCACGGCAACTGGACATGTCGCCATCGGCCGTCAGCAAATTGATCAGTCGCATGGAAGTCCGCCTGGGCGCGCGGCTGCTGCATCGTTCAACACGACGCCTGGAACTGACTGCGGAAGGCGAGCGATTCAACAGCGAATGCCTGCGCATTCTCGAACTGATCGACTCTGCCGAGCGCGACATCGGTAACGTCAGCAAACCCAGCGGACTGATCCAGGTCAACGCCAATCTGCCTTTCGGCCTGCATTGCCTGCTGCCACTGTTGCCGGAGTTTCTCCTGGCCTATCCGGACATCACGCTCAATGTGGAGCTGACCGACACAGTCGTCGATTTGATGGAAAGACGCGCTGACATCGCTATCCGTACCGGTCCGATGAAGGAGTCGAGCCTTGTTCAGCGGCGCCTGGGTGAGAGCCGCATGATCACGGTGGCTTCACCGGCTTATATCGCTCGTTTCGGACGACCGGAAAATCTCGACGAGTTGCAACGGCACAATCGACTGGGCTTCGGTTTTCATCGGCATTCTCAAGCCTGGGTGTTTCGTGGGTTGGATGGCCAGCGCATCGAAATCGAGCCAAAGGGCAATGTGCTTCTGAGCGATGGTGAAAGCATGCGTCGTTCGGCGCTGGCGGGGTTGGGAATAGCCCGGCTGGCGAATTTTCATATCCATGAAGATCTGGAAGCAGGGCGCCTGGTGCCGATTCTGGAGGATTACGATTGCGGTGAAACCGAAGCGATTCATGCCGTTTTCATCGGTCCCGGGCAGCAACTGCCCCAGCGTGTACGCGTATTTATCGACTTCCTGCTGGATAAGCTGGCGCCGCAGTTAGTGGCTGAATAGGCGGGGTGCTTTCAGTCGTTGGTGAAATCAGTTTTCAGCAACCCTTGATAATTCTCGTCCAGGGGCTGGGGCATGATGATGCGCATAACGACAATAGAAGGCAGCTCCCATGGATTACCAACTGGTTGGAAAAACCGCACTGATCACCGGTGGCGCAACGGGTATCGGCAAGGCCATCGCTCAGCGCTTCATCATGGAGGGCGCTCGCGTAGTCATCAGCGGACTTCATGAAAAAGAGGTTGCAGAGGCGCTCGCGGAACTGGGGGATCACGCCCAAGGGATGGTTGCCGACTTGACCGAGGAAGGCGCGGCCGAGCGTCTGGTGGCTCTTGCCATCGAAGCCGGTCCCATCGACTTTCTGATCAACAACGTCGGCATCTTCGAGGTGCGCGACTTTTTTGAAACCGATGATGCTCAGTGGTTTCACTACTTCAACGTCAATGTCATGAGTGGCGTGCGCATGACTCGGCTGGTGATGAAATCGATGCTTGATCGCGGTCAGGGCTCCATCGTGTTCATCAGCAGTGAGTCCGCGGTCAAGCCACAGCCCTGGATGGTTCACTACGGCGCGATGAAAACCTGCCTGCTGGGTGTTTCCAGAGCCTTGGCGGAACTGACCAAAGGCACGGCTGTGAGGGTCAACTCGATACTGCCAGGCCCCACCTCGACCGATGCCGTGAAGCGATATCATCGGGAAATCGCCGAGCGAAAAGGCGTCAGCACCCAGCAAGTGGTTCAGGATTACTTCGACGATACCGAGCCGACATCACTGATCCGCCGCATGATCGAACCCGAGGAAGTGGCCAGCAGCGTGCTGCACCTGGCTGCGTCACCTGCACTCAATGGCATGGCGATGCGCGTGGAAGGCGGGACCATTCGCTCGATAATTTGAGTGATTGTGCAGCGTGCTCACCAACGTCATTGTGGAAAGCGTTCGGGATCTGAAAAACACTTCATCAGATGGTCATACACCAACCGCACCCGCGGTGGCACCGGCCCCGAGTGCGGACGATACATGATCAGTTCGAATGGCCCCGGTGCATCGTCCTGCATGACCTCCACCAATTGCCCGTCGGACAGGTACGGTTCGGCCAGATAGGTCGGCAACTGCCCGAAGGCGAACCCAGCCAGCACGATTTCCCGCTCGGTTTCCGGGTCGTCGCAGGTGAACGCCGGCGACACCGGCAGGAACGTCTGCCCATCGGCCAGCATCCATGGCCACGGGCGGCCGTTGCTGCGATCCATCAGCATCGACAGCGGCAGGCGCTTGAGTTCCTCGACCGTTTCGGGGCGCTGAACCCTGTCGAGCAAGGCGGGCGCCGCGACGATTTTCAGCACCACCCGGGCGACCGTCCTGGCGATGAAGCGCCGATCTCGCACTGCGCCAACGCGAACGCCGATGTCGATCCGGCTGGCCACCGCGTCGGTGATCTGGTCATCCAGGCTCAGATCGATGCTCAGGCCCGGGTTTTCCTCCATCAGCGGCTTGAGAAACTGCGTCAGGTACAGCCTGCCGATGGCGTGCGGCGCGGTGATGCCGACGCGGCCGACGATGCCTTTCTCCTGCTGCTTGCTGTTGACGACGAACAGCTGATCCACCCGATCGAGGGTTTCCCGGGCCTGCAGGGCCAGTTCGGCGCCGAAGGTGGTGACGTGGACCTGGCGGGTGCTGCGATGGAACAGCAGTTCGCCGAAGGTGCGCTCCAGCTCCTTGATCGCTCGCGTGACGGTTTGCGGCGAGGTGCCCAGGCGGGTGGCGGCTTCGCGAAAGTTGCTGGATTCGGCTGCCACCGAAAAGATCCGGATCAGCTCCATGCGGTTGAGCATTGCCGTCTACTCCGTTCCAGAAAATGGAATTCTCAAATCCGAACTCTTCCATTTTCTGACGAATAAAACCAGTAGAGACTGAGCCCATCAACCCAAGCAAGCCTCTACAGGAGCACTGAACCATGAGTAACAACATCCAGGGCAAAGTGGTCGTCATCACCGGTGCAAGCAGCGGTCTGGGCGAAGCAACGGCTCGTCATCTGGCGGCGCTCGGTGCCCATGTGGTGCTCGGCGCCCGTCGCCAGGATCGTCTCGACACGATTGTCCGGGAGATCAGCGCTGAAGGCGGCAAGGCGGTCGCTCTGGCGGTCGATGTCACCCGCCGGGAGGACTTGTCCGCACTGGTCGACAAGGCTGTCCAGACCTTCGGCCGGGTCGATGTGATGATCAACAACGCGGGGCTGATGGCGATCTCGCCGATCAACGAACTGCGCGTCGACGAGTGGGATCGCATGATCGACATCAACGTCAAGGGCGTGTTGTACGGGATTGCCGCGGCGTTGCCAGTGTTCGAAAAACAGCGCAGCGGGCACTTCATCAACATCTCGTCGGTGGCCGGCATCAAGGTGTTCAGCCCGGGCGGTTCGGTCTACAGCGGCACCAAATACGCGGTGCGCGCCATCTCCGACGGCCTGCGTCACGAAGTCGGCGGCGATATCCGCACCACGACCATCGAGCCGGGTGCAGTGGAATCCGAGCTGAAATTCGGCAGCGGCCACCAGCCGAGCGCCGAGGTGGTGGGCGAGTTCTACAAGAAGGCCATTCCGGCCGCGTCGGTAGCACGGGCCATCGCTTTCGCGATCGAGCAACCGGCTGATGTGGACATCAACGAGATCGTCCTGCGCCCGACTGCGCAAGACTTCTGATTGATTGCGTGAATGAGAGCGCCCTGGCCGGAAGGTCAGGGCGCTTTTTTATGGGCGAGTCATTTTCTGCATTGGGCCAACACCACCTGGCAGGTGTCGGGCGTGCCACCGGAGCGGCCGGCATAACGCATGCAGTTATCCATGGATTTCTTGCGCGCCATGCTCAGGGTAGAGCCCCAGGCCAGGCCGCCTTCGCCCACTGTTGGGAGCGCCTTGGCATAGCAGGGATCGCCCAGTGTCGCGACCGTTTGGCGAGCCGTGGAAGGTTTGCCCGCGCATCCTGCTGTCAGCAGCAGATCGATGGCGAGCAGCGAGAGTAGGGCCCATGACGAGCAGGGGCGCACAGAAAGTCCGGGCATCCTGTTTCCCCTTAGGCCAGAGGCCCGCCGCGTGATGGGGCGGGCTGTCTGATTAGCTTAGACGCTGCAATGCCGACGCCTTCGACCGTTCAGCGGAGCTGGCGGGCGAGTTCAGGGCAGGGTCATGGTAACCAGGTAATTGCCGGCGCGGATCGGTTTGCCCTTGGCATCCACCAGGGCGTATCGCTGGTCGTAATAGCGGTCCGGGCCACTGTCGGCGAGCAGTTTGACGCTGGTCATCGAGGACGCCTGATCGATGTTGATCGCATCGAAGGCAGTGGCCCGGGCGAGGGCAGGGCAGGTGTTGAGTTCCAGTGTTCCCGCCGTGGTGAGCGAGGAATGGCAGGGGCGTTCGACGATACTGCCTTCGAAGCGGATGCTGTTCTGGGCGACGGCGGTGGTTGCCAGGGGCAATATTGCGAGCAGGCTGAGGACGACAGGCAGAGAGTTGATCTTCATTGCGCACACTCCTTTGCGTTGTAAGGAATACGTCGTTGGAGGTGAGCGTACTGATGTTTTTTCCAGATCGCGAGGGGGATGTGCCGCCTTTGTAGGAGCGAGGCTTGCCCGCGAATAGGCCAGGTCAGTCAACACACTCGTTGAATGACCCACCGCCTTCGCGAGCAAGCCCGCTCCCACAGGGATTTGTGGTTGGACACTGCATTGGCGACAGCTGAAATCCCTGTGGGAGCGAGCCTGCTCGCGATGGCGGTGGAACTGAGCACATGGATATTGAATGTGCCGGCCTCTTCGCGGGCAAGCCTCGCTCCCACAGGTTTTGCCATTGTTTCCAAATGCTGCGACCGACACAAATCCCTGTGGGAGCGGGCTTGCTCGCGAAGGCGGTGGGTCAGTCAACATCACCTTGTCTGAAACACCGCCTTCTCGAGCAAACCCACTCCCACAAACTGCGCATTTCCTCAGTCCGTACGCAGTGGCTCGGTGCGGGTCTGGGTGCTGTCCACCAGGCGCAGTGTGTCGCGTCCGGCGCGTTTGGATTGGTACAGCGCCACATCGCCTTGTTCGATGATCGCGGTCAGGCTGGCCGGTGGATGGTCGAACAGGTGGGCGCCGATGCTCAGGGTGACCGCTTCCGGGGTGTCGAAGGCCCTGGAGGCTGCGTCGTAGAAACGGTCGCGCAGGGTGTTGCCCAGCTCGACGATTCGCTTGTCCGACGCATCCGTGAACACAATCACGAACTCGTCACCGCCCAGCCTTGCCGCCAGCGCACCTTCAGGCAACTGCGAAACGATCATCTCGCTCAGCGTGACCAGCAATCGGTCGCCCGCGCTGTGGCCATACAGGTCGTTGACCAGTTTGAAATTATCGATATCGATCAGCAGCAGGGCGCCCGGGCGTTCGGCTGAAACATCACTCAACAGGCGCAGGGCCCGCACTTCAAGGGCACGGCGGTTGTACATGGCCGTCAGCGGGTCACGTTCGGCCAGGCGGGCGATCTTCTTCTCGCGCCGATAACGCTCAGTGCCGGTCATCGACAGCGCGATCAGCATGATCGCCATTACCCCTTCGACCAGCGAAATCTGAATGATCTCACCGCGCAGCGACGCCAGATCGATCAATGTGCCCGGGACCACCGCCGTCAGTGCCTTGGCGATGTAGAAAACACCATGCCCCATCAGCACATAACGCAACTGCACCGCCCCCACGCTCAACGATTTGCCGTGGGGCCGCAAAAGGTAACTGGCCCTGATCGACAACAGCGCCACCAGCAGCGAATTGGCCACCAGCATGATCTTCGACCAGGACGGATCCTCGGGCAGAAGCAACAAAGCCAGCCAGGCCACGAAAATCAGATACCAGGCCCGGCTCAGACGTGCATTGGTGAAACGCGCCACGCCCAGCAGGAAAAACCAGTGCGCCAGCACCAGCAGACCGTTGGCGAACCAGATACCGATCAACAGCAGGCCGCTCATGCGTAGCAGGGCAAGGGTGGAACCTACGGTGATCGTGGCAAAACCCGCACTGAAACACAGCAAAGACGTTTCCCGAACGCTACGCCACTCCACCGCCAGATACAGCGCGGCAGCCGCTGCGAGAGCGACTGAAATTGTCAACATTGTTGGAGGGTCGAGCGCCATAGCCTTGTTGCCTGTCTGATTTTGCAATGAATGGGCGCGATTGTAAGGCTTGGGCCGATTTTTCGCAGGTACCGCCGTTCCAGTTGAGTGGATGCGGTAGCTGCCCGGGGGGAGGGCTGCTAGCGGTTGTTCTCCTTATGACATCCGCGATTCGCCCGCTGCGCCCATCAAACGCTCAACGGTAGCTCCACCGCGTGAAAAAACCAGCCACGCAAACAACAGCACACTAATCCCAATCAGAACCGACGAAACTGCAATCACCGGCTCGACGGACGCAACCCCCTTCATGCGCAAGGTCAGCGCACCCAGCATCACCGGCACACCGATGTTCCAGCTCCAGAACTGGGCGGTGGCGATGCGTCCTTCGGTGGTTGCGGGGCAAACGGTACCGATGAGGCCGAAGAGTGCCATCGACACCCAGCCCAGCAGATTGATATGGGCGTGGACCGCGAAGAGTGAGTGGTCGCCGGAGGCGCCCATTGTCACGCCCAGGCCGACGCCGATGGCGAAGTAGACGACGGCGAGCCGAAACCAGGTGTGTGAACGGGGGGTGTGATGCATGGCTTTCACCTCATGCGCCCTGAGGCGCGCTCAGTTGCTTGGCGATCTTTGGCGCGTGGGTGGGCTCATGGGGGCGTCCACTTGTTGGCGCCTTGGGTTGTGCCTATTATGAGACACGAGTCTCACGATAAGACGGAGTATCATTTATTCCATGGCCAATACGAAGTCAAGCACGTCGCTCCCCAACGGTCATCAGGGTCGTGCAAACCAGCGCAGCCGAACCCGTCAGGCGCTGATCGAGGCGGCTGTTGCGCTGCGTGAAGAGGGGTTGAATCCGACGATTGCCGAGGTGGCGGAGCGGGCGATGGTGTCGCGGGCCACGGCCTATCGCTACTTTCCCTCGCCGGAAGCGCTGATCAGCGAGACGGCGACCGATCGGGACATGCAGCCGCTGGAGCATTTCTGGAAGCCGGGCGAGGACCCGGTCAAGGGCGTGGGTCTGGCGGCGAATGCGCTGAACAAGCTGTTGATCGGGGACGAGGTCGGTCTGCGCATGATGGAGCGTTCGTTCATGACTGTGTGGCTGGAGAATGAGTCCGGCGAAGCGCCTCTGCGGCCAGGGCGGCGCATGAGCTACATCGAGCCGATTGTCGATTCGCTCAAGGACCGGCTCTCAGCCCGGGCTCGCAAGCGACTGAAGCAGGCGCTGTCGATTGTGATGGGAACTGAGGCGTTGATTGCCGCGCGGGATGTGGGGGGCGCCAGTGTCGAGGAGTCGCTGGGTGCCGCGGCCTGGGCGGCGAGGGCGTTGGTTCGTCAGGCTTTGGAGGAAGAGCAGGTGCGGAGAAAGCCTGCGCGCTCGGATTAATGCCAGTCAACCAGGCCACCGCGATCCATGTAGCAGCTGGCGAAGCCTGCGTCCGGCTGCGCAGCAGTCGTGAAATCAGGC
>NZ_JBSVXG010000109.1:0-20027 GCF_054070595.1 Pseudomonas sp. SDO55104_S430
GCCTGATTTCACGACTGCTGCGCAGCCGGACGCAGGCTTCGCCAGCTGCTACATGTTTTGCGGCGGCTTAACTGACTGGCATTAGGGCAAGCCCCATCGCCACAGAAGGCCATTTTCACCGTTGGCAACCAGTGCACCAGGGATCAAAAACCAGTGCACCCCACGCCAAGCCAGCCACCGCCCACGGCGCGTAGCTTTGTGTCGTAGGTCAGACACTCGTCCTGACCTCCACCTGGATAACAACAAGATTTCTGGTGACCCATGAGTACAGTCGATCCGATCACCCTGGCCGTCGTGCGGGGCGCGCTTGAAACCGCTCAGCGCGAAATGACCATCACCCTCGAGAAAACCGGCCGTTCGAGCGTTTTCAATCTGGCTCACGACTATTCCAACGCCCTCTTCGACCACCTTCCGGAAATGATCCTGCAAGGCCAGGACATCCCGATCCACCTGGGCTCGCTGATTCCGGCGATGAAATGTGTCGCCGGTTTCTTCGGCGATGACATCCAGGAAGGCGATGTGATCTACCACAACGACCCGGCCTACAAAGGCAGCCACATCCTCGATTGCTGCATGTACAAGCCAGTGTTCTACAAAGGCGAACTGGTGTTCTGGACGGTGTGCAAAGGCCACCTGACCGACATCGGCGGCCCGGTGCCCGCCGGCTACAACCCCGACGCCAAGGAAATCTACGCCGAAGGCCTGCGCATTCCGCCGGTCAAGCTCTGGTCCCAGGGCAAGCGTCGCGAAGACGTGATCAACCTGCTGCTGACCAACATGCGCGCCCGCGCCTATCAGGAAGGCGACCTCAACGCCCAGTACGGCGCCTGCAACGTCGGCGAGCGCCACCTGCTGGAGCTGCTAGACCGCTACGGCGTGGAACAGGTGCGCTCCTGCATCGCCGAACTCAAGGACATGGCCGACCGGCACATGCGCGCCCTGCTGCGCGACGTGCCCGACGGTTTCTACACCGGCACCGCGGTGCTGGAAGATTCCGGCCACGGGCTGGGGCAACTGTCGATCACCGCGCAAGTGGAAATTCGCGGCGACGAGGCCCACGTGCTGATCGAAAGCCCGCCGCAAGTGCCCTACTTCATCAACTCCTACGCCGGCAACTCGGTGTCCGGGGTCTACCTGGGGCTGATGATGTTTGCCCAGGTGCCGCCGCCCTACAACGAAGGCCTGTACCGCTGCGTATCGGTCGACCTCGGCCCACCCGGCACCCTGTGCAACGCACGGGAACCGGCGCCCCACGTCAACAGCACCACCACGCCGATGGAAACCCTGGCCGATGCCGTGCGCCTGGCGCTGGAGCAGGCCGCGCCCGATCGCGTCACCGCCTCCTGGGGCCACGCCAGCGGGATCAACATCGCCGGCCACGACCCGCGCAACAACAATGACGAATACGTGACCATGGTGCTGGCCTCGATCATCTCCGGCGCTGGCGCCAACAAGGTCATGGACGGCTGGCCGGCGTGCGGTCCGCTGTGCTGCTTCGGCGCGCTGATGTCCGGCGATATCGAGTTGCTGGAGTACTCCTACCCGATCCTGATCCACCGCTACAGCCTGATGACCGACAGCGGCGGCGCGGGCGAATTTCGCGGTGGCTCGGGCACCCGCATCGAAATCGAACCGCTCGATCACGGCATGACCGTGGTCGGTTTCGGCGAGGGCCGGCAACTGCCGACTTCAGGGGCCGCCGGCGCCACCAACGTGCTGCTCGAACCCAAGCTCGGCCGACTGATTCACCGCAAAGCCGACGGCGAGGAACAGCACTTCATCCATAACGCGCAAATCACCGTGCAACCGGGAGAACGGGTGATCAACGTCAACCCCGGCGGCGGTGGCTACGGCAATCCACTGCGCCGCCCCATCGCCAGCGTGCTGAACGACGTGCGCGACGGCCTGGTGTCGGTGCAAGGCGCGCGCCTGGAATACGGCGTGGTGATCGACGGCAACGGCCAGGTCGATGACGCCGCCACCCGTGCCCGCCGCGACCTGCACTGACCGGCCCCTTTGAGCTATCTGGAATCTCTGATCATGAGCAAGCAACAATATCGTCTGGGCATCGACGCCGGCGGCACCTTCACCGATTTCATCCTCGCGGACCGCAGCGGCAACGTGCAGCTGTTCAAGGCGCCTTCCACGCCACAGGACGGCACGATCGCGATCCGCAACGGCCTGGCGCAGATCGCCGACGCCATCGGCCGCACACCGGCCGAGATCATCGGTGACTGCGACCTGTGCATCAACGGCACCACCGTCGCCCTCAACGCGCTGATCGAAAAAACCGGGGTCAAGGTCGGCCTGCTGTGCACCGATGGCCACGAAGACAGCCTGGAAATCCGCCTGGGCCACAAGGAAGACGGCCATCGTTACGACGCCAGTTATCCGCCTGCCTACATGCTGGTGCCGCGTCACCTGCGTCGGCCGGTCAAAGGGCGAGTGCTCAGTGACGGCAGCGAATACGCGCCACTCGACGAGCAGGCAATCAATGAAGCCATCGAATACTTCCGCCAGCAGGAGGTGAAGGCAGTCGCGATTTCCTTTGTCTGGTCGGTGCGCAACCCGGCCCACGAACTAAGGGCCGCCGAGATGGTGCGCGCGGCGCTGCCGGGGGTATTCGTGTGCACCGGCAACGAAGTGTTCCCGCAGATCCGCGAATACACCCGCACCTCGACCACCGTGGTCAACGCCTACCTGAGCCCGGTGATGGGCCGTTACATCGAGCGCATTGACGCCCTGTTCGAAGAACTCGGCGCCCAGCAGCCGACCCGCTACTTCCAGTCCAACGGCGGCCTGGCGCCGGGCGTGGTGATGCGCGAGCGCGCGGTCAACGCGATCAACTCCGGCCCCGCCTCCGCGCCCCAGGCCGGGTTGTGCGTGGCCCAGCCGTTCGGCATCGACAATGTGATCACCGTGGACATGGGCGGCACCTCGTTCGACATCACCCTCAGCAAGTCCGGGCGCACCAACTTCAGCAAGGACACCGACTTTCTGCGCTATCGCATCGGCGTTCCGATGATCCAGGTGGAAACCCTCGGCGCCGGTGGCGGCTCGATCGCCTATCTGGATGACTTCGGCATGCTCCAGGTCGGCCCGCGGAGTGCCGGCGCCAACCCGGGCCCGGTGTGCTACGGCAAGGGTGGCACCGAACCGACCGTCACCGACGCCAACCTCGCCCTCGGTTACCTGGCCGACGGCGCCCTGCTCGGCGGCAGCATTCTCCTGAACCGCAAGGCAGCCATAGAGGCGATCCGCAGCAAGATTGCCGAACCCTTGGGCATCAGCGTGGAACGGGCGGCCATCGGCATCATCACCCTGGTCAACCTGAACATGGTCAGCGGCATTCGCCGGGTCTCGGTGGAGCGTGGCTACGACCCGCGGGACTTTGCCCTGATCGGCGCGGGCGGCGCGGCGGGCATGCACGTGATGCGCCTGGCCGAGGAAATCGGCAGTAAGGTGGTACTGATCCCGAAAGTCGCCTCCGGCCTGTGCGCCTACGGGCAGATCCTCTCGGACATCCGCTACGATCAATTGACCACCCTGCCGATGCGCCTGGATGACGATCTGGTCGACCTGCCGTTGCTCAACCGCACCCTGCGCGAATTGCGCGAGCGTGGCATGAACAACCTGCGCGACGACGGTTTCGGCGCCGGCAACAACGTCGAATGCCGCTACAACCTGGAGATCCGCTACCTCGGCCAGATCCATGAATGCAGCGTCGAACTGAGCTGCGATCAACTGGATCAAGCCGGTCTGGCCGCGTTGCGCGATGCCTTCCACACCCGGCACAAGGCGCTGTTTTCCTACAGCGAGCCGCAAAGCCCGGCGGAACTGGTGAACCTCGAATGCTCGGTGATCGCCCGTCTGCAACGTCCGCCGATGCCGGAACTGGCGCAACCCGACGAGGATCTGGCAGCCAAAGCCAGCGCCCATCGCTCGATGCTGTTCAGCGACCAGTCGCCGTGGCAGGACACGCCGGTGTACAACGGCGAGCACCTGCAAGCGGGGCAAACCGTCAAGGGCCCGTGCGTGATCGAGGAATCGACCACCAACATCGTCGTGCCACCGGGCTGGCAGGCCAGCCTGGCGCCGTCCGCCACCTACCGGCTGACGCCTGACGATTGACCGTCCGCCAGCAATGGCAAATGATGGCAAACCAGCGGTGCCGCAGGCTTTGGCCTCGGCACCGTCCTCATAATAAAAATCATACGAGGACAGCCATGGCCTACAAACTCTCCACCCGCGCCTGGTCCGACAGTCAGTGCCAGCCGCTCTGGGCCCAGGCCATCGCCAGTGCTTATTTTCCCCTGTCCCTGGAGTTCGCCCCCAGCAGCCGCTTCAGCGGCAGCCTGCAGATCTGGGAAACCGGCAGCACGCCGCTGACCCTGTCCCGTCTGCGCTCCAGTCAGCTGGGCTATTCGCGCAGCAAGGCCCAGGTCAGTGAAGACCGTGAAGCCTGTTATCTGGTAACCGTGCCCCGTCGCGGCGAAGTGCATTTCGAGCAGGACGGCCGCGCCCTGCATTGCCAGCCGGGCGGGTTCATCTTCGAACGGGGCGATGCGCCCTACCGCTTTCACTACGCCTGCGACAACGATCTGTGGGTGTTCAAGCTTCCAGAACGAGCGTTGCACGGACAGTTGCGCGGCGCCGAACGCTACACCCGTTTCTGTTTCGATGCCCGCCGTGCGCTGGGAAGGATCTTTGTCGATCAACTGGCGATGTGCGCGGCGCGCTTCGATGAATGCAGCGACACGGCCCGACACATGTTGCTCGATCAGGCGCTGTCGACCCTGTTGATGGCCCTGCGTGAGGACGAGCGCGTGCTCAGCAGTGAAAGCTCGAACCTGGCAGCGATGCATTTGCAGCGCATCGAGCAGTACGTCGACAAGCAGCTGGGCAACCCCGACCTGTCACCGCAAATGGTCGCCGACGCGTGCGGCCTGTCGGTGCGCTATCTGCACAAACTCTTCAGCAGCACCCCCTACAGCCTCGGCGAATGGATCCGCCTGCGCCGCCTCGAAGCGGTCCACCGCGGCCTGCACAACCCCGCCTGCCACCTGTCCATCGGTGAACTGGCCATGCGCTGGGGCTTCAGCGACCAGGCCCAATTCACCCGCAGCTTCCGCCAGCATTTCGGCTGCACCGCACGCGAAGTGCGCAACGCCGCAGCCGTACCCTCCTGACCCAAAAAACTGTAGGAGCGAGCTTGCTCGCGATGGTCGTCAACTATGACGCGGGATGCCTGATGCCCCGCGTTACCGTTGGCCTCCATCGCGAGCGTGCTCGCTCCTACAATGGTTTCTGCACCATTTGTGGCAGGCCTTGGCATTCCGCTGGCAACGCTCGTATTCGCCCGATAACTGCGGGCGAAATACGACGGTCATTCGGACCCGCACGCAATACTCACTTCCAGCACGCTCATGTCCGTTTGTCTCAGCAGTTGCTGGGATTTTTCTAGGCGCATGAGCAGATAAATATTGGCTAATTGCTGTGAAAGACGCGCACCTTTTGGTGTGCCCGGCTTCGCAAAAGTACTCATACCGTTTTCAAAAACACCCGTACGCAGCCATGGAACTATCAACGCTAATACCTATCAATCCGCGATTCGGTGCTGCAGAAAGCACATCATCCACTCGTGATCGATGGTGTCAAAGAGCGCACGTAAAGTAGAGCAGGCTGCTCACATTGGAGTCGGTGGGATGTGTGCAACGCTTGATCATCAGCGAAAACGCTGGCAAAGACGGGTTAAGAAATTTCACTCTCGAAAAAGAACGCACTTTCCCCAAAAGCCGGTTTGAGTTGATCGAACCACGTAGCATCGGGATCAAATCGTGCGAAGAATGGCCTCTGCACCCAATCTGGGTTCCGTGCTTGGATAAAACGTAAAACAAACACCTTTTCCCCTCGAATTTCAGCTACACCGCAAACCTCCACTTTCCCCGGATCTGCGCTCATCGAAGGTCCTCTGGCAGTTCTGGCAATACCTGAAACTTGTTTGACCGCGTCCCGGTAAATTTCCCACGCACATACAAGAGGGACTTCAAAATATCGGCGGGCCCCGGTATCACGCTCGACAAACATATAGTAAGGGATAATGCCTAGTTGAATTTGCGTCTGCCAGAGCCTCACCCAAACGTCAGCGGAGTCATTTATATGAGCCAACAACGGGCCCTGACTACGTATTTGAGCGCCTGTTTGTCGAACACGAAGAATAGCCTCTCGAGCAATGGCAGGCTCAAGCTCCGCCCAATGATTATAATGAGCCATTAATGCTAAGTGTTTACCGCTATTGATAATTTTCCTAAATAGATCAAGAAGCTCACCCGCGTCACTGTCACTTACAAACCGCTGAGGCCAGAAAGAAAGCGCCTTCGTCCCAATCCTGATGGTGTGGATATGCTCGAACTCTGGAGTCAAAAGTGCTTCTAAGTAAGCACGTAAATTACTTGTCTTCATAACTAGCGGATCTCCGCCAGTAATTAAAACATCAGTCACTTTAGGGTTAGCCCGAAGGTAATCCAATAACTGGCCGTTTTCCTTAGCGGCAATCTTGAGCGATTGGTCACCCGTGAACTGAGCCCAACGGAAACAAAAAGTACAGTAGCTATGGCAAATCTGACCAGCGCTTGGAAAAAACAGTACAGTTTCACGATATTTGTGCTGGACACCCGTTACTGTCACGCCAGAAAGCGAAGGAATATTACGCTCCAGCTGTCCTGCAGGATGGGGATTGAGTCTAGCTCTAACCTTTTTTATCGCGGCCTCACAGGAGGAGCGGTCAGAATTTTTTACAAGTAAAGATGCTATTAGATCAAAAGATTCATTGTCCAGCATATCCTTCTGGGGGAAGGTTAGCTGGTATATAGGGTCATTTGGAATATTACTCCAGTCGATCAATTCTTTGACAACATATTCATTGACTCGAAAGGGCAGAACGCTCGCCACCACCTTCATCGTCAAAATCGTCCGACTGTCTAATTTAGCAAGCTGAGGAATCTGGTCAATTTGATTCAATGTATAAACCTTGAAACGTTCAACCTCGAATTTTGCCGTGGGGCGTTCAACGCTTACCACTTTAATTTCAATAATATGCATAAATTGACCAATAAAATTTTTGTGCAGAATAAAGGTTGCCGTAAGATATGGAGTTATCTTTATCTAAACTAGACATCCCGGACCATCTGTAATACTTGATGAAACCATGAAGCCTTCAAGCGTCAACAGTTGCCAAAGTAATAACACCTGTTGAAATCAGCGATGATGAACAAGATCAACAATTCTCCCGCATGCTTCTTTGATTTCAGTTTCATTAACGGAAGCTATAGAGATGCGGATATGGTCCTTCATACCGTAAGAAGAACCTGGCGTGGTCGAAACGGATTTTATATTGAGTAGATCGTCTACAAATTGGGCATCCGAATTCCAAGTAGCACCCATTACTCGGGAAATGTCAGGAAATAGAAAAAATCCACCTTGCGGCCGTACAATATCAAATGTAGTGCTCAATAACTGATGACAGTAATAGGCTCGGCTTTGCAACTCATCAACGCGCTCTTTAAGAATGCTGTTAGGCAACGTTATAGCTGCCAAGGCACCATGCTGCGCAAATGTACACGCATTGTCCGTCATGACGCCCTGAAGTTTTGAGCATCGGTCGATGATTTTTCTATCCGCGAACATATAGCCTATTCTAAAACCAGACATAGAGAACAGTTTTGAGAACGTGCGTGTAACCACCAGCAGGCTAGAGTCGGCCATAAGATCCAGAGGACTAACATATTCACCGTTACCGAAAATTATGCCTTCGTAGGCTTCGTCGGAAATTATTAGAAAGCCGAACTCTTGAGATAACGCCACCAATTCCAGAATATCTTGTCGCCTGAGAGTCAACCCAGTGGGGTTGTGAGGCGAGTTAATTATCAGCGCCTTGGTTTTCAGAGTCACCAACTTGCGAATTCCAACTATGTCGAGCCCCTTACTTCCCATTTCGTAATCGACAGCAATACCCCCGTTTAGCTCTATATAAGATCTATAGGCGGGCCAGCAGGGATTCGGAATCAGAATCTCGTCCGCATTTGACAATATACACTTCATCAACATGAACAAAGCCTGGCTTGAACCATTAGAAACTAAAACTTCAGCCGGGTCACAAATCCTACCATATCGTTGAAAGCATCTCTCGATCAACGCGCTTTTTAGAACTTCGATTCCAGTAAGATTACAATAGCCAGTGCGCCCATTCATTAAGGCCTCAATCGTCGCGCGAGAAACCTCCTGCGGAACCTCGAGATTAAACTCGCCGTCGTGCATCTGAATTAAGTTACGTATTTTAGGACCTTCACTCAAGAACTTCGATAACTGCTGGCTTGGGTTTGACATGTTCTCCACCAACTATAATTATTTTAAGTGTCGCAGCATCTGCTGTGAGTAGACTTCAGTGAAAAAAGCTTTTGCCGACAGGCTCAGATCTCCGGGCCAGAAATCAAACATCAGATTTACACGAGTACTTTCACTATGATTCCAAGACTCATGCTGAAATGTTGTGTCAATGATTGCGATTTCACCCGCCCTCCAGCTAATAACTTCTTCCCCAATTCTCAGTCCAGATAACCCATCATCACCACAAAGGATAGGAAAATGTAACGTCAGCATAGGATATACATAATCCAGATGTGGCTCGATGTGACCGCCCGGTTCTAGACTTGAAAGCACAACCTCTCTAATAGTAGCGCCTGGCACCACATCCTCGACAAAACGAATCGTATTTGGAACAAGTTCAGCGTATACAGCAACTTTTTTACCTCCTTTATAAAGCGGAACTGACTTCCACAAAGGATCACCATGAAAGGGATATTCCTCCTGGATATTTTTGTATTTTTCATAGAGTTGGATTAGTTCCAGTTTCATCTCGACAAGAAGCGTATCAATGCCTGAGAGGAAACTGAAATCGTCCTTAGACCAAATAGGTTTTCTGGGCCCGAACGTCGACTTAAATCCGTTGATATTTATATTCGTAGCATAAGGTACAGGCAAGGTAGGCTTAAACAAACCGCTGGACAGGCGACTAAAACGTGATAATTCTCTTCCATGAAATTCAGAATCAATTAGATCAAGGATGCACTTGCGTGTTTTATCATCAATATCGCCAAGACCATCAAACGCCTCGCACCATAATGTGAGCACCGGCATCCGCCACTTTAAAGCAGATCTGCAGCAAATAACAACCATCGTATACATCCAGATTATGAGAAAAATTAGTAGCAACTGACTTGATACTAAAAGTCCAAATCCTAGCAATTCATTTCCATTATAGAGTCCCGCCGTAAACGTAAAAATGGAGAGCAGAACGAGCCAACAGTAGTAGCTACTAAAACGTTGCACCATAGAATAAGGCACGACGATATTGAGCATATCAAATTGAGAGCGAGCAATCGGCCAAGCGCTGATGGAATATAGAAGAAAAAATAACAAGCCACAGTAAGACACCGAATACATAGACAAGAATTCCTTCGGCATCGCTAGAATTAGCAATAGAAAAACCAATACCAAGCAAGCTATCACAAATATGCTTTGCCTTAGTATGTAAGTTATACCTCCAATGCCGTATAGATTTCTCATGCCGCGACCTGCGCCGGAGCCTTGTATCGGATCCATCTAAATAGAAGTAGAGAGAACAGCGCTATTAGTCCAAGCCCTACGCCACACCACACACCTGCTGCTCCTAGGTCAGTATAAAATGCCAAGAAGAGAGCGAGCGGTAGTCCCACTAGCCAAAAACAAATAATTGAAAGAAACATCGGGAGGATCGTCTGTTTCAAACCCCTGAATATACCGAGCAGTACCATTTGAGTTCCATCAAAGAAATGGAAGACTCCTATAATGCAGACAAAAAGACTGGAAAGCTTGATAAGCTCGTCATCTCCACCGTCACCGGGAGCAATAAATAGCTGAGCAATCTCGTGGGAAAAAATAACCAGGATAGAAGATATTACTGCGAGCACTATCCAACCAAGCCATAAAGCGCTCCATCCGGCGTCACGCGTCCGCAACGAATAGACGCCCAAAGGAGAGCAGAGGCTTATTCTTGTAGTAGAAGCTTGAGAAATGCCATTAGGTATTGTAAATACGACTTGAAGAACTTGCATTGCGATACCATGTGCAGCCAGCGCAACGACTCCAAACTTACCTACTATAATTGTGAGAATGAAGAAAAATAGCGTGTCATTTGCCTGAGTTAAAGAGACCGGAATACCGTTTCTTAAAATAGGCAACATCAACCACCCCCTGACCAATGTCAACTTTATACAGTGCTGTCGCTCACTGAACTGCGAATTTCTAAAGCCTAATATAATCAGGAATATACAAAGCAAAATGTTTGTTAGTGTCGTAGCAATACCTGCACCGAACAAACCCAAGGGCGGCACCCATAAAAAACCAAATATCAGAGTCAGGTTAGCAATGAAGTTAAAGATTGCAGCTATAATAATTGCGATTACCGTATATCGCGCCGACCCCATTATCGATAAAACATTTCTGAGGTGTACGAATAAAATCGCAGGGCCGATGCTCCACATCAGACTATTCATGTATCTCTGAGCTTCGAGAGACAAAAGCGGATGTTGGCCAAAAAAAACTAATATTTCTTTCGCAAAATAGAGTATTGCTAAGCATATCAAAAATGCGGTTACTATAATCTGAATGCAACTGGTCGATACAGATGCAAATTGGTCTTCTTTCGCCTTAGATCCCAATGCATCAGAAATAAACGGGATTGTGGAAATAAGTAGCCCGGAAAACAGTAAAAATAGAAGATAGTAGAGTCCCTGTGCCAAAGTCGACGCAGCTAACGCCTCGGTACTAATCCATCCAGCCATTATTACGTCCGTAGTCGCAATAATCACGTGCGCGATATTGCCAGATACAAAGGCGAGCGAGAGTCTGGAACTCTCGCGCATCTCGGATGTATATTTACGGGAAAGCCTCGCGGCACGATTATATATCAGTGATGATATCAAGACTGTACTCCCCTTCCAGGTGCTTAGTCACATCCTTGGAAATCTGTACTCTTTTTAGCCATCGATCCGTTCCATCGTACTTTGGCGTGAATTGTGGCCTGCCATGAGCGCACTTGTAGTTGTTAATAAACAAGATCTGTGCTTCGCTCATTGACAACTCAAAGACTGCTGACTCAACCAGCTTGATAAAACTCCTAAAATCTAGTTCTTCGCATTGAGACATTTTTGTGTAGTCAACATAGACAGGATCATAAATGAAGCAGTAACCCTCGGTAGGTGACTCTTGCAATACCGCCGTCTCTAAAGCTATTGGCTTATATTGGACAGTAGAAGGTCGATCGGACAGAATGGTATAAGAGGTCTCGGTTAACCTGTGCCTGAGCGATGCTTCAACACCTGAAAAATCTGGGCAAGACAGCAAATTCGGGACTTTATCGTCGTTTCTTACGCATAAAAAACCTAGTACATCTGCCCTATAAGGTAAAGCGGGATCTTCAGTATGAAGTTCAAGGTGCACAGAACCACTTCCCAACTGCTTATTTCTATCCTTGAAAATTGGGAATATTTCTTGTACGAGCTTACCGTTCTGTAGATCACTATAGCCGAAAACATCACCAACTTGCCTTGATAGCTGAAGAAATAAATCATCGTAGTTTGAATGGCAGTCTTCTCTCCAATGTTTAGGCGTCGGTCGCTGTTGATCGCCTTTAGGAAGATCTAATATTGTGACGTCCGATGAAAAACTAAAGTCCTCTTTAAATTGAGCGACAATAGATTCCGGGTGTAACATTGAGTAATCTAATTTACTAACTATCATATCATCACCGAAAAACTGTGAATTAGTTGATTTCAAAACCATCATAAAGTGATGCCACTAGCGACCAACTTACCTCAAGGAATTTCAAGTGTTTTATGATCATAGCCAAGTACAAAATTCTTAGAACCCAGCCTATAGAAGTACTGGTTATTTAAGGGGATCTTCCCAAGTTTAGTTGTGTAAACATATTGTGGAACGCTGAAACCACTTTCATAGCCGTGCAACTGTTCCATAATCTCAAGCCCCTTTTCTATCGACGTTCTAAAGTGTGACACGCCTTGAACATTGTCCGCGTGGTATAGGTAATAAGGCCTTACTCTTCCTTTCACTAGCATCCGATTCAACGTTCTAAGTGTTTCGACGTTGTCGTTCACTCCACGCAACAGAACTGTCTGGTTTTGCACCGGTATACCGTGGGAGAGAAGTTTATCTACCGCGCTTAAGGCCTCAGGAGTCACTTCCACGGGATGATTGAAATGGGTACTAAACCAAATTGGTTTGAATTCGGACAACATCTTACAAAAGTCATCGGTTATTCGCTGCGGAAGAAAAACCGGGTACCGTGAGCCAATGCGTACAAAATCCACGTGGGGGATTGCACTGAGCCTAGATATAATACTATGCAAAATCTTATCGGAAAGAATAAGCGGGTCGCCTCCGGTAAGTAATACATCACTGATTTCTTTGTTGTTTGCGATGTACTCTATGTCTTGGTCATATGAGGCGGGAAGCTCTTTGTTGTAATAGCTACCTGACTTGTCAGTCGTATGAAATTTTCTAGTGCAGTGCCTACAGTAAACTGGGCAAGTATCAGACACAAGAAATATGACTCGGTTTGGATACTTATGCACGACGCGTCTGGTTTTCATATAAACCATATCACCCACCGGGTCTACATCCTCCTGCTGATTATTCTCATCAACTTCTTTTGGGTGGGGTATGCTTTGCAGCCGAATGGGACAATTCTCATTGGTCTCGTCCATTAGTGATGCATAATATGGAGTAATCATCCACTTGTACTGGCGTTCTGTTTGTTCAATGCCCTTCAATTCCGTATCACTGAGAGTCACCCAGGCTTCCAGCTGAGCCTTGGTGCGAATGGCATTCTTCATTTGAAACTTGTGGTCGCCCCATTGGTCCGAAGACAGCAAATCCTGTTTACTTAAAGTATCCTTTGCAATAATCATTTTTATTATCCTTCGCTGACAGGCTAACTGACGAGGCTTTTATCCCATTCATTAGTTTTCGAGGTTGTCCATCCCCCAATATGATAATCGAGACCTTGTACCTTATACCGCGTACTTGGGAGTTCAAAGCCAAACTCTTGGAATATCAAAGCCGCGCTATTAACTGCATTATCTTCTAATGGAAAAGGCATGCTGCCCAGGCTGTCATTCATTGAATTAAGTATTTCAAAAATGAGCCCACCTACACCTGACCCTTCAGACATCCTCATTTTTGGTCGTCGAGTGATGTAATCTGGCAGTTCGAGGAAAAACGCGTCTCTCAACAAGGCTTTGCTAATATCATCTCTTACATGAAACTCCATTGGAGCCGACATTATAAAATCGAAAAGCTCTTTGTCGAGAAAAGGCACACGACACTCCACTGTATTGAACATGCTCATTCTATCCACACGCTGTAGATCAGTTCGATACAAGTTCTTAACCTTATGCAACTGAAGCGCACGACGGTCACTGGCCCCTATAAAAAAGTCATAACCAGCGAACAACTCATCGCTTCCATCTCCAGACAGAGCTATACGAATTCCGTCTTCTTTCATTCGGGAAAAAGCAGAATGTATAGTTAATGCATCAGTTATATCCACGAGCTCAAACTGTTCAGATGCATATATAGTAGCTCTAATAGACTGCATCAGATCTACACGATCAACATCAGAAACAACTATCTTGACGCCAAGCTCTTTGCATAATCTATGCGCGAACTCTACGTCAGCTGAGCCAGCCACTCCGACCGTGTAAGCTGTGACGTTTTTATGGTATAGGTTAGCTAGATAAAGAATTATCGCACTGTCCAGCCCTCCAGAGAAAACTACGCCTACTGGAAGATCCGTATTGACTTGACGTTTAACCGAGAGGTGCAGTAGCTCATTGCATTTAGATACCGTAGACTTGTAATCTAGTTCCGGCAATATGCTTTCGCTGATTAAATAATATGCATTCTGTTGACCGTCTACCCAGTAGTGTCCTGGGAGGATTTCTTGTGCCTTGTTGGTCAACCCAATTAGTGCTTTTAGTTCCGATGCAAAATAGAGAACACTTCCTTCTTGGGCTAGGTATAGAGGCTTAACGCCCAGCCGATCCCTCGCAGCGAAAACGGTGTTGTCTTCCGGTGAGTAGATAATAAACGCGAATATACCATTGAGCCGGGTCAGGCAAGATTCCCCCCAGTGATTATAGGCTCTAAGGACTAGTTCGGTATCTGAACAGCCTAAAAATTTTACGCCATGTGATGCTAAAACCACTCGCAACTCATTCAAGTTGTATATTTCACCATTAAATATAATTGCGCGACCGGAAATGTTATCTATGAACGGCTGTTTGTTCTCTTCCCTGTCCACAATAGGCAAACGGTTGGTACCAATAGCAGCATGAGAAAATATAAAGCGCTCTCCAAATTTCTCAGCAACGCCTCTATGGGAGATTCTCCCCAACATTTGTAATAAGGCAGCCTCAAAGTCGAATTTTTCATCAGAATTGGTAGGCGTTTCAAAAACTGCAGCTATCCCGCACATTTAGCACTGCTCCAGTAATTTATCTTCACGACATTCATATATTTCGACTTTAATGCTTCTCTCATACTCTTCGTGGACACGAAGTATCTCCCCTATAGACTTTGCCCTCACCCACATTTTTGCGATATAAGCTTCTTCGTTCTCAACATCGAAAAAACCATCTTTGTGGCCGTTAGTAGTAGGCTGTACCTGCGATAAAATCTCACACGCAGAGTCAATTTCTGGAATCTTTATAGCTTTGATGTAGCCTGATCGAGCTGGATAGAATAGAAGCATCGCGTACACGGCTTCTTCCGGTAAAATCGGAAGGGCATCCGCCAAATGGTGCCCTATAGTTACTGGCTTTCCCGTGATGTAATTGACGTTTAAGGCATACGCATCACATGAACACAGATCTTTAAGTGCATCGTCAACGAAGAATCCGCCCAGCCTCGGGTTCACCTCAATCACTTGGGGGCCGTTTTTGGATAATTTGAACTCGACGTGTAAAAATCCGTTCTTTACCTTCAGTGCTTTTATAGAATTGCCAATAGTTGATACGATTTTCGATATCTGATCGGTGGAAAAGCTTTGCGGCGGCGTAACTATGACCTTTTCTAGAACCGTATTAGAGGTGCTGCGTGTTATCATTTTTTCAAATATCAACATCGGGTAGATATTGCCGTCGACAACCAAGCACTCTAAAGAACCTTCTGGCCCCTCAATGAATTCTTCAATTAACACGGAAACTCCCGGCAGATATAGCACAGGACCGTCTTCTGGGGAACTAAGCCATTTCTCAGTTCCCGAGAAAGAATAGGCTCCAGGTACGTCAGGAAATTTTTCAATGAAGTGACTATATGCTTTCTCAAGACTCTTGAGGTCATCACATATCGAGACAAAAGCCGAGCCACCCCCGTATACCGGCTTCATCACTACGGGATATTTAATACCATTTATAGTCTCAAAATCTCCGCTAAAGAGCCTGAAACTTACCAACCCTCCATCTTTTATACTGCTCAACTGGGAACGCATTAGGTATTTATTGTTACAATTCTCCAGTGACTCGGCGCCATAATAGTTAAGCCCGTATTGCCTAGCAATATATTCAACTACATTGTTAGCGTCGCCATGCGGTGTGACATGCGCCGGGTAGCAAAACAGTCCTTTCACAATGTATGCTCGGCTTAATTGCTCTACTGCATATAGCACTTCGCTAGCTTCAATACTATCTACCAAGACAACTTCATCACTTTCATCACTAGCTTCACTAATATTTCTGCTATCTTTTGCGATTATTGTTATACACCTGATATTTTCTTTTGCTGCGACTTGAAAGTGCCACCTCCTATACAAATACAGCGAAGTTGATAAATAGTCGTTATCTATGAAAATTAGAATTTCCGGCTTCATATATCGATCCATGATAATTTTCTTTTTGTAAAATTAGATAGCTAGCATTGCGAGCACTACTTGTCACGCACTCATGATCAGTGGAGATCATTTGAGAACGGCATAATTCTCTGCGCCTCTCGTGATTGTCGGCCGTTATTCCAAGTAAACTCCCACGGTGCAGTTTCACATTGAATTCTCGTGCCATTACGAGGCGTACTGACCGCGATTGCCACTCGGCAGATCGCATCGGGCGGAACGTTGGCGTAGGTCCGTTGTTGCTCAATAATCCTCAAGACACCTGTATTCGGCCCTTCTAATTGTTGCGGGCAAACGTAATATTTTTTGGCTGAGTTGAAAATCAGCGGAGGCTTCATTCGCGTACAAAAGGTTAGGGAAGCATTCATTTCCAGACTCCATATCTGTGAAATATGTCCATGAATGATGCGGCACAAACTAAATAATTTGCACTACCGATCTCACGGTCACAGGAGTGAAAAAGGAAACTTCCCAGTGATGGATACTAAAAATCCTACAGAAATTTCTACTTGATAAGGTGCAAGACATTTTCAATCAAGCTTTCATAGTCCGTTGATCGCCCCTCGGACAGCGCTCCATGGCATAAGCATTTGAACGTTACACAGAATGAATTTGCCAAACGGATGGACGTCTCTCAGTCAACATTTTCCCAGCAAAAGCCCTCTCAAAGCATAGGAAGGACACTCGCAGCAAATTGCCGCGGTGTTAGGTACTACCGCTAATCAACTCGAGCTTTAGGCTGCGAAAAGGATCGAAATGAAAACCTGCGGCATAAAAATCGAGGGCAGCGAAGCAATCATCTCCGTGGCCGCCGTCGACGGTCAGGCATTGAATCATGTTGCACTCGCCATCAAGAAAATTACCCTGGACGCCAACGTCAAGGTGTTCGCCGCTCAGGTTGCGTCCCTTTTTTCGAAAGAACTCGATAGATCGGATCGCGATCAAGAAGCGCAGCGAGAAGGGTGGATTTGCCGCTGAGCCGACCGCGGTAAATATCGAAGGTGTTTTGCCAGTTGCTGGAGAATTGCGAATTGACGCTGCTGTCTCCGCAGACCATTAATGCGCAGGTCGAGAATCACCAGTTTGAGGAGCCGGAGACGCTGAACAAATATCAGCATGAGGCTAAAAAAGCCGCTTGTTCGGCCCTGGTGAAAAAGCTAGTGACACGCCGGTGTCAACTGTGTACGGGCATGCTCGCGTTTGTCGACAACGATGACGCGGGAAACCAAACACCCCGCGTTATCGTTGGCCTCCATCGCGAGCAAGTTCGCTCCTACACAGGGTTGGTGTTTATTCGGTGACGCCTACCACTTGCTCCGGCGCAGCCTGGGCTTCAGTCACCGGTGCGTTCAGCAGCAGGAAGTACGCCAGGGCCGAGCACAGGGCCACCACCGCGCTGATCATGAACGCGGTGTTGAACGATCCCGAATACTCGATGCTGAAACCGGTGACGATCGGGGCGACGGAGCCGGCGATGTAGCCGCCGAAGTTCTGGATCGAGCCGAACGAGGCCACGCGTCGGCTGTCGACGATGGTGTTGACGATCATCCAGGCGGTGGCACTGGCCATGTTGATGCTGAACAGCGCCAGGCACAGCAGGATGATGCAACCGGTCAGGCCGGTGACGAACGACAGCGGCAGCGTGAACAGTGCCGCCAGCACCAGGCCCGTGATCACCCCGAACTTGCGGCTGGCCAGGATGCCCATGCCACGGCGTACCAGCATGTCGCAGAAACGCCCGGCGACGATGGTGCCGACCGCGCCGAAACCATAGGCCAGCGACACCAGCCATGCGGTCTTGTACAGGTTCATGCCGTGTTCGCGTTCGAAGTAGCCCGGCAGCCAGGTCAGGTGCAGCCAGAGCATGTAGATCACGCCCATGAAGCCCAGGACCGCACCCCAGGTGCTGCGATGCTTGAACAGGTCGAGCCAGCCGGCGAAGTAGGAGACTTTCGGGGCATCGGGCTGGGCCACTTGCGCCTTGCGCTCGTTCGGCAGCGGCTTGCCTTCGGCCGCCAGCTCCGCCAGGTACTGCGCCTTGCTTTTGTAGAAGGTCAGCCAGCACACCGCCAGAACGATCCCGATCAAGCCGGTGATGATGAACATCCCGCGCCAGCCGAAGTTGACCATGAACAGGGTCAGCAATGGTGGCGCCAGGCATGGGCCAAGGCAGGTAGAGGACCAGACGATGCCGGTAGGAGTGCCACGCTCATTGGCATCGAACCATTCCGACAGGGCCTTGGCCGCCGAGGGAAACATCGGTGCCTCGCCAATCCCCAGCATCACCCGCAGGCCCATGAAGCCGGCGAAGCTGTTGACCATGCCGAACGCCGACTGGGCGACCGACCAGGCCAGCAGCGAGGCGCCCAGGGCGATCTTGCTGCCCAGACGGTCGATGATCAGGCCCATAGGCAACTGCGCAAAGGCATAGGCGATGGAGAACGCCGACAGCAGGATGCCCATCTGCGAGGGGCTGATCATCATGTCTTTCTGGATCGAGGTGTTGGCGATCGACAGCGCGCTACGGTCGAGGTAGTTGACGATGCCGATCAACAGCAGGAACACGACGGTGATGCTCTGGTACTTCTTCAGTGGTTTCATCTGATGGCCTTTATTATTTTTATTGACGTGGATTCTGCCGGCGCTCAGCCGGCGTCTCATTCATCCCTGCTGCCGCATCTTCCTCATG
Source organism: Pseudomonas sp. SDO55104_S430 (assembly GCF_054070595.1). Classification (NCBI taxonomy): domain Bacteria; kingdom Pseudomonadati; phylum Pseudomonadota; class Gammaproteobacteria; order Pseudomonadales; family Pseudomonadaceae; genus Pseudomonas; species Pseudomonas sp. SDO55104_S430. The sequence goes on from NZ_JBSVXG010000109.1 coordinate 18,693, forward strand.
GCTGGCGCGCCGTCACCGCCGCATCCAGCAAACCACGCCGTCCCAGGCTGTCGATCAGCGAGCGCAAACCAAACTCCCACTGTGGTGCCTGATCGCTGGTGGTCACGCGATTGCACAGGGCGCCCAGTTGCGCATTGCTGATGGTGACCAGATCGCCCGGCTTGTGGGTGAAGCCGCTGCCCGGCTGATCGCGGTCCTGCTTGGGGGCGAACAGAGTACCGAGAAACAGCACCAGGCCGTCGGGATATTGGTGGTTTTCATTCAGCGTCTGCTGGACCAGATCCAGCGGATCGCGGCTGATCTGCGACATGGAACTGCGGCCTTGCAGCACGAAACCGTCCTGGCCTTCCACGCGCAGATCCACCTGGGCATTGCGTACGTCGTCCAGGCTGAAGGTCTCGTCGAACAGGCGCAAAAAAGGTCCCACGGACGTCGAGGCGTTGTTGTCCTTGGCCTTGGACAGCAGCAAGGCGCTGCGCCCTTCGAAGTCGCGCAGGTTGACGTCGTTGCCGAGCATCGCGCCGTGGACAGTGCCGTTGCTCGACACCGCCAGCACCACTTCCGGTTCCGGGTTGTTCCAGCTCGACTTTGGGTGAATGCCGATGTCGGCACCGTGGCCGACCGCCGACAGCGGCTGGGCCTTGGTGAAGATTTCGGCGTCCGGGCCGATGCCCACTTCCAGATACTGCGACCACAGGCCCTGCTCCACCAGCACTTTGCGCAGGGCTTCGGCCTGGGCCGAACCCGGGACGATCTGCGACAGATCGGCACCGATGCGGCTGGCAAGGGTGTCGCGGATCGCATCAGCCTTGGCCGGGTCGCCCTTGGCCTGCTCTTCCACCACACGCTCCAGCAGGCTGGTGGCGAAGGTCACGCCAGCGGCCTTGACCGCCTGCAGGTCGATGGGTGCGAGCAGCCACGGCAGGCGGTCATCGCGCCGGTTCGGGTCACTGTTTTCCAGCAGCTGGGGCAATTCGATCAAGGCGTCGGCCAGGGGCAGCGAGCGCAGATAGGCCACCGGGTCCGCCACTTCGAGCAGCGCCGAAACGGTGGCCACGTGGGCGCTGATGTCGTGCACGGCGCCGGATTTGACCAGCACCACGGCCGGGCCCTGGTCGGGAAGCCATACACGGCCGACCCAGGTGCCGGTGTGGAAAACGGCGAGGTCGTTGCTTTGGGGCAAAGGTGATCGGTTAGTCATGTGGCCTCTCTTATTGTCTGTTCGCAGGACCTGTAGGAGCGAGTTCACTCGCGATGGTCGCCAACGATAACGCTGGCAGCCTGACACCCCGCGGCGTCCGATCCACCATCGCGAGCGTGCTCGCTCCTACAGAT
>NZ_JBSVXG010000110.1:0-20008 GCF_054070595.1 Pseudomonas sp. SDO55104_S430
ACCTCAAACCCTGTAGGAGCGAGGCTTGCCCGCGAAGAAGCCGACACAATCACCAATTATCTGACGGTACCGCGCAACTCCCCCACCAACACCTGCAACCTGGCAGGCTGCGCCGCTTCCACAGCCACCGCCTCCCCCGCCACCACCGTCACCCGCGACCACAACCGGCGAAACAGCCCCTTGGCCGGATCGCGGCTGAAGAAACTCCCCCACAATCCCTGCAATGCCAACGGAATCACCGGCACCGGCGTCTCCTCGAGAATCCGCGTCAGTCCGCCCTTGAACTCGTTGATCTCACCATCGGCAGTCAATTTCCCTTCCGGGAAAATGCACACCAGCTCGCCTTCCTTCAGATATCGGGCAATGCGGGTGAAGGCCTGTTCGTAGATCTGGATATCTTCCTGGCGCCCGGCAATCGGAATCGCCCCCGCCGTACGGAAAACGAAGTTCAGCACCGGCAGGTTGTAGATCTTGTAGTACATGACAAAGCGAATCGGCCTGCGCACCGCGCCGCTGATCAGCAGAGCATCGACGAATGACACGTGGTTGCACACCAGCAATGCCGCGCCGTCATCCGGGATCAGCTGCAGGTTGCGATGCTCCACGCGGTACATGGAATGGCTGAGCAGCCAGATCATGAAACGCATGGTGAACTCGGGGACGATCTTGAAGATGTAGGCGTTGACGCCGATGTTCAGCAACGACACCACCAGGAACAGCTGGGGAATCGACAGCTTGGCCATGCTCAACAGGATGATCGAGACAATCGCCGAGACCACCATGAACAGCGCGTTGAGAATGTTGTTGGCGGCAATCACCCGCGCCCGCTCGTTTTCGGCGGTGCGCGACTGAATCAGCGCGTACAGCGGCACGATGTAGAAACCGCCGAACACGCCCAGGCCGAGGATGTCGATCAGCACCAGCCAGGTGTGGCCGAAGCCGAGAATCTCGATCCAGCCATGCCCCGCCGCACTCACTGGGATTCCGCCGGAATGCCACCACAACAGCAGGCCGAACACCGTCAGGCCAAACGAACCGAACGGCACCAGGCCGATTTCGACTTTGCGCCCGGACAGCCTTTCGCAGAGCATCGAACCGACGGCGATGCCCACCGAGAACACGGTGAGAATAAGGGTCACCACGGTTTCGTCGCCGTGCATCCACTCCTTGGCGTAGGCCGGGATCTGCGTCAGGTAAATCGCCCCGACAAACCAGAACCAGGAGTTGCCGACGATCGAACGCGACACCGCCGGCGTCTGCCCGAGGCCCAGCTTCAGCGTCGCCCAGGACTCGCTGAAAATGTTCCAGTTCAGGCGCAGTTGCGGTGTCGCGGCCGCCGCCCGTGGAATGCCGCGGCTGGCCAGGTAGCCGAGAACGGCGATGCCGATGATCGCAGTGGAAACCACCGGCGCGTAATGCGCGGAGGACATCATGATCCCGGCGCCGATGGTCCCCGCGAGGATGGCCAGGAAGGTGCCCATTTCCACCAGGCCGTTGCCGCCGACCAACTCGTCTTCATGCAGGGCCTGGGGCAGGATCGAATATTTCACCGGGCCGAACAGCGCCGAGTGGGTGCCCATGGCAAACAGCGCCAGCAGCATCAGCGACAGGTGATCGAACATGAAACCCACAGCACCGACCGCCATGATGGCGATTTCGCCGAGCTTGATCAGACGGATCAGCGCGTCCTTGGCGAACTTTTCCCCGAACTGCCCGGCCAACGCCGAAAACAGAAAGAACGGCAGGATGAACAGCAGCGCGCACAGGTTGACCCAGATCGAGCGGTCACCCTCGATCGCAAGCTTGTAGAGAATGGCGAGGATCAACGACTGCTTGAAAACGTTGTCGTTGAAGGCACCCAGTGACTGGGTCACGAAGAACGGCAGAAAGCGCCGTGTGCGCAGCAGGTTGAATTGCGAGGGGTGACTCATCGTCCATGTGTCCCTGATTGAGGTAGCAGGTGGCGAAGTATAGAGAGCGGCGTGGATACATTAATTGGAACGCTCCACGCCGATCCAGGGCCACACATTACCCAATCTTCGACGATTTTATTTCTTCAATCCTGCAATGCACGGCGAAACGAACAGCTCGCCGCGCCATGCGCCTTGCAACGTGCGCTTGCCGACGATCAGCCACATCACCGCCAGCAGCGCCACTAGCACAAATCCGAAGACATTAAAGAACGTCAGGTGCAGGGTGCTGGCCAGTTTCAGCGTGGTCAGAGAATAGACGCCCAAGGGGAAGGTGAAACCCCACCAGCCGAGGTTGAACGGGATGCCGCCGCGCAGATACTTCAGCGTGATCAGCACGGCCATCAGCATCCACCACAGACCGAAGCCCCACAGCGTGATGCCGGCGACCAGACCCGTTCCGGCGGCGATTTCACCAACGCCCGGCAAGCCATTGGCGGCAAAGATCGCCGGCGCATCGGCGCCCAGCAGCAACATGCCCAGTGCACCGGTGCCGATCGGCCCCAGCGCCAGCCAGCTCGAAGTGGCCATGTTTTCGTGAGGCAGTTTATGCAACGCCATGCGCAGCAGCAGAATCGTCAGGATGCTGAACGCCACCGGCAGAGAGAATGCCCAGAGCACGTAGCTGGTCACCAGCATCACCAGTTGCCCGTGGGCATCGACCAGGTGCGGCGCCAGCAGGCCACCGCTGGCAGCCGCCACTTCCGCGGCCACCACCGGCAGCAACCACACGGCGGTCATCTGATCGATGCTGTGTTCCTGACGGGTGAACATCATGTAGGGAATCAGCACGCCGCAGGCCAGGGACAACGCCACGTCCAGCCACCACAAGGCTTCGGCCAGGGGAATCACGCCCTCGCCCCAGCGCGGCAGGCCGAACACCAGAAAGCCGTTGATGATGGTCGCCAGGCCCATGGGAATGGTGCCGAAGAACATCGAAACCGTGGAATGCCCGAAAATCCGCCGCGCTTCATCGAAAAACATCACCCAGCGCGCCGTGTACAGCGCGGTGAACAACAGGAACAGGCCGATGTTGAACTGCCAGAGGCCTTCGGCAATGGCGTGTAGAACCGGATTGGCCACCGGCAATTGGGCCAGTGCCAGGGCCAGCACCCCGGTGCCCATGGTGGCGGCGAACCAGTTGGGCGTGAACTGGCGAATCACTTCCCGCGGGTGTTGCAGGTGGCTGAGAGGCTTGATGCCGGATTTGGCGGTGTTGGTGCATGTCATGGGGGGCTCCTGTCCTCTGGTGAGGTGGAGCCCATCATAGATCCGAATCGAATATCGATATAACGTGTAATATCTCTATAAGTTATCGGTTTTACAGATAAACGATCAACCTTGGTTCTGCGCGCTTATCGGGTCAACCCGCGCTACTGCAAACCTTCGCGGTACGTTGACGCATCATCGCCAGCAATGCCCCCAGGGAAAGCACGATCAACACCCCGGCATACCCGTCGGTGGTCGCCACCAGGCCCAAGGTGCGCGCCAAGTTGCCGGCGAGCAATGAAGGCAGGCAGAACGCCAGATAGCTGAGGACGTAATAGGCCGACATTAATCCCGCCCGCTCATGTGGCAGCGCCAGCGGAACCAGCGTGCGCACCGTGCCGAGGAAACCGGCGCCGAAGCCGCAGCCAGCGATGAGGGTGCCGATGAAAAACAGTGCAAGGCTGGCGCTGTGGACGCCAATCAGGATCAGGGAGATACCCACCGGCAACGAACTCGCGCCTATGCGCAGCCCAAGGCTGGCTGGGCGATTGCGCAGAGCGAAGATCATCAGAGCGCCTGTCATGGTCAAGGTCGCCACGGTCGCGCCGCCGATCAGGTTCGACGTCGATCCGGTGGCCGCGCGCACCAGCGATGGTGCCAGGGAAGCGAAGAAGCCGCCCAGCGCCCAGGTCGCGGTATTGAGCGCGAGCAAGCGCCACAAGGTGGCTCGCGCCTGCACCGGCACATGCAGGGTCGGCCGAAGCGACGCCCACGCCCCGGGCTGTGGCGAGACGCTTTCCGGCAGGCGCCAGACGTAAACCGCCTGCAGCCCGAAGAGCGCCAGCAGCAGCCAATAGGTCAAATGCAAGGGCGCCGGTGCGAATTCGGCCAGCAATCCGCAACCCAAGCCGCCGATAGCCATGCCCATCAAAGGCGCCACGCTATTGATCAGCGGCCCCTGTTGGCGATCGGTATCGAGCAGCGTCGCACTCAATACCGCGGTGGCCATGCCGGTGGCGAAACCCTGCAGCACCCGGGCGCTGATCAGCCAGGCGACGCTGTCGGCATAGATGAACAGCAGCATGGCCACGATGTTGAGCAGCACGGCGGTGAAGATCACCGGCTTGCGTCCCAGGTGATCGGACAGCGAACCGACCGTCAGCAGCGCCAGCAACAGGCTGATGGCGTAGACACCGAAAATCAGCGTCAGGATGGCCGCCGAGAATTGCAGCTGCTCCTGATACAGGTGATACAAGGGCGTCGGCGCCGTGGAGGCCGCCAGAAAACTGAGTAGTGTGATTGCCAGAAACCACAGGCTGGCACGATTTGAAGGGGTACTGGACATGGCACACTCCGCAAAAGCTAAATTTTTGCTTTTGCGGAGTGTGCTACCGATTTGCGCTTAAAGCAAATTCTTTGTGTTAAGGTCCGATCCATGGCTTTTCAGGACCGCAGTCGTCTGCGGCGCCACACAGGAAACATGCAATGACCGCTCCCACATTACGCCCCGGCGGGCGCAGCGCCCGGGTACAGGAATCGATTCATACCGCCGTGCGCGAACTCCTCGAAGAACAGGATCGCGCCAGCGTGACCGTGCCGCAGATCGCCGCGCGCGCGGGGGTCACCCCTTCGACCATCTACCGTCGCTGGGGCGATCTGGCGGCGCTGCTGGCGGATGTCGCCATGGCGCGTCTGCAACCGGAAACCGAATCGACCAACACCGGCAGCCTGCCGGGAGACCTGCGAGCCTGGGCCGAACAGTACCTGGACGAGATGAACTCCGAACCCGGCCGCGGCATGCTGCGCGACGTGCAGGCGAGCCTGAAGCCGGCCTATTGCGCGACGATCATCGGCGGGCAGTTGCAGACCATCCTCAATCGCTATCCGGATCAACCCAACCCGGGCGTGGACCGGTTGATCAACCTGATCGCTGCGCCGATCGTGTTTCGCATTCTGTTTGCCGAGGCGCCGCTGGAGGTGGAGGAGCTGCATCGGTTGATCGATATTGCGTTGAATCAGTGAGGCCGCCATTCGCGAGCAAGCCCGCTCCCACACTGGACCGGTTTTTTCTGACACAACTCGGTCAACTGTGGGAGCGGGCTTGCTCGCGAAGAGGCCGGCCCAGCCACCACAAATCCCCCTGACCTCCCCCTGACCTCCCCTGCGACACCCCACCACGCCACGACCATGGTCGACACTGACTAACCCCAGCCATCGTGCGAGACTGTGCTTGTCCGGGCGGGAGGCCCGGGTGCCTTTGGTTATCCGGAGTTCCCATGTCGCTGTCCAGCGGGTTGATTGCCGCCGTCGCCCTGGCCTATATGGCCATCATGTTCGCCATCGCCTTTTACGGCGACCGTCGCAGCGCGCCGTTGCCACCACGGGTGCGCGCCTGGGTGTACAGCCTGTCGCTGGCGGTGTACTGCACCAGCTGGACATTCTTCGGCGCGGTGGGCCAGGCGGCCGAACAGCTATGGTCGTTCCTGCCGATCTACCTGGGGCCGATCCTGCTGCTGATAGGTGCGCCCTGGGTCCTGCAAAAAATGGTGATGATCAGCAAGCAGGAGAACATCACCTCCATCGCCGACTTCATCGCCGCGCGCTACGGCAAATCGCAGTCGCTGGCGGTGGTGGTGGCGCTGATCTGCCTGGTGGGCGTGCTGCCCTACATCGCCCTGCAGCTAAAAGGCATTGTGCTGGGGGTGAACCTGCTGATCGGTGCCGGTGCCGACGCCATGGGGGTTCGCGCCCAGGACACCGCCCTGATCGTGTCACTTGTGCTTGCTCTTTTCACCATCGTCTTCGGTACCCGCAACCTCGACGCCACCGAACACCACCGCGGCATGGTGCTGGCGATTGCCTTCGAATCCCTGGTGAAGCTGTTCGCGTTTCTGGCTGTCGGCGCCTACGTGACCTATGGCCTGTATGACGGTTTCGACGACCTGTTCGACCAGGCCATGCTCGCCCCGCGCCTTGAGGAATACTGGAAGGAAACCATCAACTGGCCGTCCATGGTGGTGCAGACCGGGGTGGCGATGATGGCGATCATCTGCCTGCCACGACAGTTCCACGTAACGGTGGTGGAAAACATCGAGCCGCAGGATCTGCGCCTGGCCAAATGGGTGTTCCCGGCCTATCTCGCCCTCGCCGCCCTGTTCGTCGTACCGATTGCTTTAGCCGGGCAGATGCTGCTGCCCAGTTCGGTGTTGCCGGACTCTTTCGTGATCAGTCTGCCACTGGCCCAGGCCCACCCTGCCTTGGCGTTGCTGGCCTTTATCGGTGGTGCGTCGGCGGCCACCGGCATGGTGATCGTGGCCAGCGTCGCGCTGTCGACCATGGTTTCCAACGACATGCTGTTGCCCTGGCTGCTGCGCCGCAACAACGCCGAGCGTCCGTTCGAAGTGTTCCGCCAGTGGATGCTGTCGGTGCGCCGCGTGACCATCGTGGTGATTCTGCTGCTGGCCTACGTCAGCTACCGCCTGCTGGGCTCGACCGCGAGCCTGGCGACCATCGGCCAGATCGCCTTCGCCGCCGTGACCCAACTGGCGCCGGCCATGCTCGGCGCGTTGTACTGGAAACAGGCCAACCGTCGCGGTGTGTTCGCCGGCCTCGCCGCCGGGACCTTCCTCTGGTTCTACACCCTGATCCTGCCGATTGCCGCCCACAGCCTCGGTTTGCCCCTGAGCAACTTCCCGGGCCTGGCCTGGCTGCACAGCAACCCGCTGAACCTGCCGATCACCCCGCTGACCCAGGGCGTGGTGCTGTCCCTGGCCGGCAACTTCACGCTGTTCGCCTGGGTCTCGGTACTGTCGCGGACAAGGGTTTCGGAACACTGGCAGGCCGGGCGTTTCATCGGTCAGGAAATCAGCGCTCGGCCCAGCGCCCGCTCGATGCTGGCGGTGCAGATCGATGACTTGCTGCAACTGGCGGCACGCTTCGTGGGTGAAGAACGTGCGCGTCAAAGCTTCATCCGCTTTGCCTACCGCCAGGGCAAAGGCTTCAACCCGAACCAGAACGCCGACAGCGAATGGATCGCCCACACCGAACGCTTGCTGGCCGGTGTACTCGGCGCCTCGTCGACCCGCGCGGTGGTAAAAGCCGCCATCGAAGGCCGGGAGATGCAGCTGGAGGACGTGGTGCGCATCGCCGACGAAGCCTCGGAAGTCCTGCAATTCAACCGAGCGCTGCTGCAAGGGGCGATCGAGAACATCAGCCAGGGCATCAGCGTGGTCGACCAGTCGCTGAAACTGGTGGCCTGGAACCGCCGATATCTTGAGCTGTTCAACTACCCGGACGGCTTGATCAGCGTCGGCCGGCCGATTGCCGACATCATTCGCCACAACGCCGAGCGCGGTCTGTGCGGCCCAGGCGAAGCCGAAGTGCACGTCGCCCGTCGCCTGCACTGGATGCGTCAGGGGCGCGCGCATACCTCCGAGCGCCTGTTCCCCAATGGCCGGGTGATCGAGCTGATCGGCAACCCGATGCCCGGCGGCGGTTTCGTCATGAGTTTCACCGACATCACCCCGTTCCGCGAAGCCGAACAGGCGCTGACCGAGGCCAATGAAAGCCTCGAACAGCGCGTGGCCGAACGAACCCGTGAACTGTCGCAGCTCAACGTTGCGCTGACCGAAGCCAAGGGCACCGCCGAGGCGGCCAACCAGTCGAAAACCCGCTTCCTGGCGGCGGTCAGCCATGACCTGATGCAGCCGTTGAACGCCGCGCGACTGTTCTCTGCGGCACTCAATCATCAGGAAGACGGCCTGTCCGGCGAGGCGCAAAAACTGGTGCAGCACCTGGACAGTTCGCTGCGCTCGGCCGAAGACCTGATCAGCGACCTGCTGGATATTTCCCGCCTGGAAAACGGCAAGATCAATCCCGACATCAAGCCCTTCGCTCTCAATGAGTTGTTCGACACCCTCGGAGCCGAGTTCAAGGCGCTGGCGGCGGATCAGGGCCTGGAATTCCGCGTCCGGGGCAGTGCGCTACGCATCGAAAGCGATATCAAACTGTTGCGGCGGATCCTGCAGAACTTCCTGACCAACGCTTTTCGCTACGCCAAAGGTCCGGTGTTGCTGGGCGTTCGCCGTCATCAGGGCGAGCTTTCACTGGAAGTTTGGGACCGTGGGCCGGGGATTCCGGAAGACAAGCAACAGGTGATTTTCGAAGAGTTCAAACGCCTGGACAGTCATCAGACCCGCGCCGAAAAAGGCCTGGGGCTGGGTCTGGCGATTGCCGATGGCCTGTGCCGCGTATTGGGACATACCTTGCGTGTGCGTTCGTGGCCGGGGCGTGGCAGCGTGTTCAGTATTCGTGTGCCGTTGGCCAAGGCAGCCGCGGCGTCACCGGTCAAGGTGACCGAACTCAATGGCAAATTGCTCGGCGGTGCGCAGGTGCTGTGCATCGATAACGAAGACAGCATTCTGATCGGGATGAACAGCTTGCTGACGCGCTGGGGCTGTCAGGTCTGGACCGCGCGCAACCGCGAGGAGTGTGCAGCGCTGCTGGGCGATGGACTGCGGCCGCAGTTGGCGCTGGTGGACTACCACCTGGACGATGGCGAGACGGGCACGGATTTGATGGCGTGGTTACGTACCCGATTGGGCGAGCCGGTGCCGGGGGTGGTGATCAGCGCCGACGGCAGGCCGGAGACGATGGCCCAGGTGCATGCGGCGGGGCTGGATTATCTGGCCAAGCCGGTGCGGCCGGCGGCGTTGCGGGCCCTTTTGAGTAGACATCTACCCCTGTAACCGACGCCCCACCTCCTGTAGGAGCGAGCACGCTCGCGATGGAGGCACAGGCACCGTGGGGCGCCAGGCAGCCAACGTTATCGTTGACCACCATCGCGAGCATGCTCGCTCCTACAGGTACGGGGGTTATTCGGGTAACTCGACCAACCCGTCGACATCGGTCATCGCCCGCTCCAGCAAATCCGCCGGCAAACTCTTGCTCGCTCGCGCCCCCAGCAACTTGAGCTGCTCACTGCGACTGACCAGATTGCCCCGCCCTTCTGTCAGCTTGTTGCGCGCCGCACTGTAGGCTTTATCCAGCTGCTGCAGGCGATTGCCGACTTCGTCCAGATCCTGAATGAACAACACGAACTTGTCGTACAGCCACCCGGCGCGTTCGGCTATTTCACGGGCGTTCTGGCTTTGCCGTTCCTGCTTCCACAGGCTGTCGATCACACGCAGTGTGGCAAGCAAGGTGGTCGGGCTGACGATCACGATATTGCGGTCGAAGGCTTCCTGGAACAGCGTCGGCTCAGCCTGCAGCGCCGCAGAAAATGCCGCCTCGATCGGTACGAACAGCAGGACGAAATCCAGGCTGTGCAGGCCGTCGAGCCGTTTGTAATCCTTGCCGGCCAAGCCTTTGACGTGGCTGCGTAGCGACAGCACGTGCTGCTTGATTGCGATCTGGCGGATGCCTTCATCGTCGGCCGCCACGTACTGTTGATAGGCGGTGAGACTGACCTTGGAGTCGACCACCACCTGCTTGTCGCCGGGCAGGTAAATGATCACGTCCGGCTGGAAGCGCTCGCCGTCCGGCCCCTTGAGATTGACCTGGGTCTGATACTCGCGGCCCTTTTCCAGGCCGGCATGCTCGAGCACCCGCTCCAGAATCAATTCGCCCCAGTTGCCCTGGGTTTTCTGGCCCTTGAGCGCACGGGTCAGGTTGGTGGCTTCATCACTCAGGCGCAAGTTGAGCTGCTGCAGGCGCTCCAGCTCCTTGGCCAGCGAGAAACGCTCCCGGGCTTCGGCCTGATAGCTTTCCTCCACGCGTTTTTCGAATGACTGGATGCGTTCCTTCAGTGGATCGAGCAACTGCCCCAGGCGCTGCTGGCTGGTTTCGGCAAAACGCTGCTCGCGCTCATCGAAGATTTTCCCCGCAAGCTCGGCGAACTGCGCACGCAACTCGTCGCGCGAGCCCTGCAGGTCGTTGAGGCGTTGCTGATGGCTTTCCTGCTGCTCACGCAACTCCGCCTGGAGCGAGGCGGCCTGGGCGTCAAGACGGCGCAATTCGGTGTCTTTGCCGGCCCGTTCGATGTTCCAGGCGTGGGAGGCGTCGCGAGCGTCGTCGCGCTCGATCTGCAGCAACTCGACTTCGCGGCGCATGGCGGCAAGATCCGCCTGCTTGGCGGCGTTGGCCTGGCCAAGATCGGCGATTTCATCGCGGCCGGCTTCGAGCTGTGCGTTCAGGCCATCCTGCGCCATTTGCGCCATGGCCAGCCGCTCCTCCAGCAACGCCACCTCGGCCTGCGCCGTACTGGTCTTGCGCTGAAGTTGCCAGGCCAGCATCAGTAACGGCAGCGCCGCGCCTGCCAGACCGAACAATGCGCTGGTCAAGTCCATAGCCATAGCCATTCCTGCAATTGAAATAAAGGCTGAAGGTTAACCAAGGCGCTGGTTCTTTGACAGCTCAGTCTTCGATCCGGCCCAGTTCCTGTTGGGCGCGCTGATCGCCTGCCCGCGCGGCCTGGCGCAGCAGGTCCTGGCCGATTCGGCGGTCCCGGGCGTTGCCGCACTCGCGGCACATCAACTGGCCGAGGCGGCTTTGTGCCGCCACCACGCCCTCACGGGCCGGTTGCTTGAGCAATCGACCGGCGATGTGTTTGACACTGGTGTTTTCGCCCAGGCGCGGGCTGTCCAACAGCCACTCCGCGACGCGCATCGAAAAGCGTTTGGTGGAAGCGACAGGGGAACTTTTTGCGGGGGAAGAAGTGGAAGATGTACGAAACTTCATAAAGCACTGTGGGCAGATCGCAGGGCGCGCCACTCTACTCTTTTTTTCTTACAGGTAAAGGTGAAAAATTCCCGGCACGCCCGTGCTAGAGCAAGCGCTCGGGACAATCCACAGAAGCTGTGGATAACTCAGTGGACAACCGCCCCTGAAGTCCCGCAAAGCCCTGTGGAATGGGGCCTGCGCTCAAACTGACGATTTTTTCACCAGTTAAAAAAAGCGCTATTTTTCATTGACTTAAATTTTGGTTACAGGCAACCACCGTGCTTGAAGGCTGGATGACAGTGGTGTGACAGACCGCGCAAATAATGTGCACAAGTACCTTCGCAGCGGTTATATCGCCGCACTTTTTTGACGCATTTTCGGATTTTTCCTGGGGATAAGCACGGGCGAACCCGCGATCCAGGCCACTCCTCAGGCTTGAATCAGCCATACCGCCGGTCGGATAGTGAGCCAATTGAGGGCGTGCAGGCTGTGTCCCTCGCTTTTGGCTCACGGTGTAAAACAAAACCGAAGGCAGGCTTTTTTGGCTAGCACACTTCCCTTCCCCAATACAAACCGGTACTATGCGCGCCGTTAGTACCAAGCTGAAAATCAATTCCAGTCGAAAAAATCCCCCCGTTGAGACTTCCCACACGAAGCCTTGCATCGAAAAAGCGGGATCGACCACCTCGATGGTTTCCAGGTAAATCCTCGCAAGCACTGCCTTTGAATCGAATGCAAAGGGTGTTGCCAGGGCCGCTTACTCTGACCGAACCAACCTGCAAATTGATCAGGATCTTCACCCCGGGCCCAGAACCTTTGCCCTCGATGTGTTGCCTGCCCTCCTAAGTACCTACCTGCCAGCCCAAGCGCGCCAATTTAAAGCGCTTCAAACTGGCTGCTTTGTTCCAGTCGGGTTCTTCGTTCGACCAATGGTGGTCGACGTTACTGGAACGTTTTTATTTTGCACGGCTCTTATCCGTGTCGCTTGTAGGAACACCATGACTATGTCTACTCAAATCCATGCACAGGATGCAATCCGCACCCTCACCAACGCTTTTGCACCAATGAACTGCCTGATCATGGCCGCTCGCAAAGGCTGTTTCAGCTTCACGCTGGTCAACGAACACGGCATCGCCCGTCACAGCGAACGCCTGTACCCCGATCAATACTCCAGCGCCGAACCGCTGCAGGCCGTGATCGAGCGTACCCGTCAGGCCCTGGTCGCCTGATTCGCCAGCAACGCTGAAACATCAAGGCCCCGCCCTCAAAAGCGGGGCTTTTTGTTGCCTGAGATTTCCCATTTCGCCGTCCAGGGTTAAGCACCAAGGGATATAAGGGTTATAACTGGAAGCTGGAAATATTTTAAAAACAGGCCTTTACGCACTGAATATGACACTACACTTCAACTCAAGCGGCCTGAGCCGCTTGCGGCGAGCCTGAGTCGATCCACTGCTGCCAAGCTCCCCCGTTCAGGTCTCGCCGACCAATTCCTGATTCGAGGGTTTTATGGGTATCGCTGCCAGCGAACTGTGCCGCTATGTGATCCGTCCGACCTTGATCTACCTCGGACGTCATAGCGCAACCGCCGAATCCCTTTTGTTGGGGATCGCCGCCAGCCAGTCGGCCCTGGGTTCAGCACTGCATGACCGCCGTGGACACGGCCTGTACCGCATCGCCGAACTGCGCCATCAAGCACTCTGGGACCATTACCTGGCGCTCGATCCCGAGCGCGCCAGCCTCGTCCGTGGTCTGGCCAGCCAACACGCCTTCCTCAGTGGCCCGCACCTGGAATTGACCGTCAACCTGCGTTACGCCACAGCCATTGCCTGGCTGCTGATCGAAGAACAGAAAACTCCTCTCCCCGAAGCCGATGATCTGTTGGGAATGGCTCGCATCTGGCGCCAGACCTTCCAGCCCCAAGGACGCCTCAAGGACTTTACCGACGCATGGCAGGCCTGTGTTTCACCGCTGAATCAGGTAGCCTGCTGAACGGATCTGGATCCAAAGTTCGCATATCGGGCGTCGAATCTGGTCGGATTGTCCTACAAAACCGCTCTAAATCAAGCGATTCGGCCTATAGCGCCGGGACGAAAATGTTGGTAGTTTTCGCCCCGGTGATCACCAGGAGTTCTAATAATGAAAAAAGTAATGCTCAAAACTACCATTAGCCTGGCCGTCGCCATGGCCTCTGCTCAGATTTTCGCAAGCGGCTTCGCCCTCAACGAACAAAGCATCAGCGGTATGGGGACCGGCTTTGCGGGGCGCTCCTCTTCGGCCGACGATGCATCCACCGTATTTGGCAACCCTGCCGGCATGGCTCGCCTGAAACGCGAACAAGTGACTGGCGGTGCTGCATTCATCGACGCACACACTGACATCAGCGATGTCAGCTCCAGCCCGAACGGCGGCACCAACAAAGGTGACATGGTTCCGTTCATGGGCGTGCCGATGGGCTACTACGTCAAGCCAATCGATGACCAGTGGGCGTTCGGTTTCGGTGTGTACGCACCGTTCGGCCTGGTAACCGACTACGAGAACGGCTTTGCCGGCCGTTACTTCGGCAGCAAGAGCGAAGTTCAGGTCGTAACCCTGCAGCCTACCGTCAGCTACGCGTTCAACGACAAGGTGTCGATCGGCTTCGGTCCGACCATCAACCGTATCGACGGTAAACTGGAATCGAACCTGTCGCTGAACCCAGCGGCGCCGGACGGCAACGTCAAGATCAAGGGTGACGATACCGCTCTGGGTTACAACATCGGCATCATGATTCAGGCTCTGGACAGTACTCGCGTCGGCCTGACCTATCACTCGAAAGTGAAGTACAAGCTCGATGGCGACACCAAGGTCAACTACGGCCTGCTCGCTGCACTGGGTCAGAACCCGAACCAGAAGTTCGACGCTTCCCTGGACATCACCACGCCTGAGTCGGTCGACTTCTCCGTGACTCACCAGCTGAACGACCAGTGGACCCTGTACGCAGGCAGCACCTGGACTCGCTGGAGCCGCCTGAAAGAGATTTCCGTCGAGAACGAAGGTGTACCGGCAGCCCTGGCCGCCCGCGGCTTCGGCACCATCACCGAAGAGCAGAACTGGCACGACACCTGGGCGCACGCCATCGGTGCTTCCTACCAGCTGAACAAGCAGTGGGTACTGCGAACCGGTCTGTCCGTCGACCAGTCGCCGACCAACAACGAAAACCGCTCCCCACGCATCCCGACTGGCGACCGTACCGTGTTCAGCCTGGGTGCCGGCTGGAGCCCGACCGACGACCTGACCATCGACGTGGCGTACTCCTACCTGAAGGAAGAGGACGTTCACGTGAACAACAACAATGGCCGCCAGGCCTACAGCGCCAAGTATGAAAACTGGGCGAACGGTTTCGGTGTCGGTGCTACTTACCGCTTCTGATGAAACCGGGCGAGCGTGAAGCGCTCGCCAGCTGAATCAAAAAAGCCCCGGCTCTGCCTCAGAGCCGGGGCTTTTTGCTTCCCGCTTTCCCGCTTTACTGTAGGAGCGAGCATGCTCGCGATGGTGGTCAACGATAACGCGGGCTGCCTGACACCCAGCGGCGTCCTGTAGTCCATCGCGAGCGTGCTCGCTCCTACAGGGTCCGGGTTATGGTTTGGAGGCCAAGGCCTTCTCCACAGCCGCAATGAACTCCGGATCATCCGGCTTGGTCAGGCTGGAGAAATTGGCGATCACCTTGCCCTGCCGATCCACCACGTACTTGTAGAAATTCCACTTCGGCGCACTGCTCTGCTCGGCCAGCACCTTGAACAGATGTGTAGCGTCATCGCCGCGGACTTTCTGCGGATCGGTCATGGTGAAGGTCACGCCGTAATTCACGTAGCAAACCTTGGCCGTCTCGGCACCATCCTTGGACTCCTGCTTGAAGTCGTTGGACGGCACACCGATCACTTCCAGCCCTTCACCTTTGAAACGTTGATTCAACGCCTCGAGGCTTTTGAACTGCGGCGCAAAACCACAGAAGCTGGCGGTGTTGACCACCACCAGCGGCTTGCCGGCGAAATTCTGGCACAAGTCGATGGATTCATTGGCGCGCAGTTTGGGCAACGAGCCCTGCAACAACGCCGGACACTCTGCCGCCTGAGCCAATCCGGTAAACGCCACCAGTAACGCGGGAACAATCAACCAGCGCATCTGCATATCAGTGCTTCCTTGTAAGGAATCGTCAGGGACGACGTTACTCGCCCTCACGCTTCACTAGCAAATACTCATGCCCAACTGCATCAGCGCCAGCCCACCCTGATGCCAGCCCCACCACGCCAGGGCCAACAGCAAAGCGCAGATCGCCAGGACGGTGATGCGTGGCCAGAGTCGGTTCATGTCGCGCTCATCTGCGATTGCAGGCGCGCCACCGGACGCTCGCGCACCGGCCAGTTCAGGGCGGCGGCCATCAGGCTCAAGAGAATCGCTACCTGCCAGATCAAGTCATAACTCCCGGTGCGGTCGTACACCACCCCGCCCAGCCAGCCGCCGAGGAACGAGCCGAGCTGATGGAACAGGAACACGATGCCTCCGAGCATGGACAGATTTCGTACACCGAACAAGGTCGCGACGGTGCCATTGGTCAGGGGCACCGTCGACAGCCACAGGAAGCCCATGGCCATGCCGAACAGATAAGCACTGGTCGTCGTCACCGGCGCCCATAGGAAGAGGGCGATCACCACTGCCCGCAGCAGATACAGGCCGGTGAGCAATTTGGGCTTGGACATGCGCCCGCCCAGCCAGCCGGCGGTGTAGGTGCCGAAAATGTTGAACAGGCCAATCAGGGCCAGCACCGTGGTGCCGACGCTGGCCGGCAGGTGCTGATCCACCAGGTACGACGGCAGGTGCACGCCGATGAACACCACCTGGAAACCACAGACGAAAAAGCCGAACGCCAGTAGCCAGAACCCCGAGTGGGAGCAGGCCTCGCGCAGAGCTTCGGACAAGGTTTGCTCATGCCCCATCGCCGGCAGCGGCTTGTCCTTGAGCATGCTCACCAGTGGCACGATCAGCGCCACCAGCAGCCCCAGCGCCAGCAGCGCGGCGGACCAGCCGAGCCAACCGATCAAGCCCAGCGTGCCCGGTAACATGGCGAACTGGCCGAAGGAACCTGCGGCACTGGCGATGCCCATGCCCATGCTGCGTTTCTCCGGTGGCACGGCGCGCCCCACTACGCCGAGGATCACCGAGAACGAGGTACCCGACAGACCGATACCGATCAGCAGGCCGGCACTCAGGGACAGGGTCACCGCCGAATCGGACATGCCCATGAAAATCAGGCCCAGGGCGTACAGCACGCCACCGATGAGCACCACTTTCGCTGCACCGAAGCGGTCGGCCAGCGCGCCCGTGAAGGGCTGCGCCAAGCCCCAGATCAGGTTCTGCAGGGCGATGGCAAAGGCAAAGACCTCACGGCCCCAGCCGAACTCGGCGCTCATCGGCGCCAGGAACAGGCCGAAACCATGTCTTACCCCCAAGGACAGCGCCAGGATCAGCGCACTCCCCAGCAGGACCCAACCACATGTACGCCACATCGATGTCATTATTGTTCTCCGGTCACGGGTATATACCCGCTTGATATCGAACGAACCGGCGTCATGCCAGTTCGTCCAGCAACTTCAGTAACAGCTCGCGTTTTTCCGCGCCAAGGCGCTCCGCAAGTCGCTGTTGTGCCGCTTCCCAGGCTGGCAGAGCGGCCTTTAGGCGCTCGGCCCCGGCGTCGGTCAGCTGGACGATGCGGTTGCGCATGTCCTCGCCTTCCACCATTTGCACCAGCCCCTCGCCCTCCAGCACCCGCAGATTGCGCCCCAGCGTGCTGCGATCCAGGCCCATGGCCTCGGCCAGGGTGGAAATGCTCGGCTGATCCAGGCGCTGCAGATTGCACAGCAAAGAATACTGCGCGACGTTGATCCCGAAGCCATCGAGAGCGCCGTCGTAGTGCCTGCTGACGCCACGGGCGGCGCGACGCAGGTTGATGCATAAACATTGGGATTCGAGCATGGTGCGTGTATATACCCGTGATTGGAGGATTGCAAATTTATGTTACACGCAAACCCTGTAATCGGACGATTCGAAACGTGCGGAGTGTCAGGGGCCCAGCGTTATCGTTGACCACCATCGCGAGCGTGCTCGCTCCTACAGGGTCAGGGCAATGCCCAGAAGGACTGCGACTTCGAGCAACTCCAGAAGCGCGCCCGCCGTGTCGCCGGTGGTGCCGCCCAATCGCCGAAGCATCAGATGCCTGAGCCAGACAAACACCAGAACCGCCAACACCACTGCCACCACTCCACCAAGCCCCGCAATCAGCACACAGGCCAGCGCACTCACCGCCAGCACCTGCTTGCCCGCCAGACGCGGCAGATGGTCGGCCAGCGCCTGCCCCAATCCACCGGGACGCACATAGGGCGTCGTCAGAAACAACCCCAGCAACGCACTGCGCCCCAACAGCGGAACGATGATCAGGGCCACGGCGTTGTGCTGCTCGATCAACGCCAGCAATGCGCAGAACTTCAGCAACAGCACCAACACCAGCGTGATCACCGCGATCGGCCCGCTGCGCGGGTCTTTCATGATGGTGAGCGTGCGTTCGCGGTCACCGAAGCCGCCGAGCCAGGCGTCGGCGCTGTCGGCCAGGCCATCCAGGTGCAGCGCGCCGCTGAGCAGTACCCAAACCGTCAGCAATAACGCGGCATGCAAGAACAGTGGCGCTCCCAGCAACAGCCAGTTGAGCGCCCAGAGAATCACGCCGAACAGCAGCCCAACCAGCGGATAGAACAGCAACGAACGCCCCAGCTCCTGCGGCGCCGGCATGCCCGGCAGACGAATCGGCAGGCTGCTGAGAAACTGCAAGGCGATCCAGAACGGCAACATGGTCAGAGCACTTCCCTGAGCGAGCCATCGGCCTCGACCGCCAGCGAAACCAGCGCGCCGTGTCCCACTTCGACATTGAGCAACTGTTCACGGGGCAGTCCCCGCGCCTGCGCCAGCAACAAGCGCATGACGCCGCCATGGCTGATCAGCAGCACGCGCTGACCGACATACGCCGCCTGAACCCGCGACACGGCGGCCAGCACTCGCGCGGCAAAATCAGCCACCGGCTCGCCCTCGGGCGGGGTAAACGAATAGGGATCGGCCCAGAACAGGCCCAGGGCCTCGGCATCGGTCTCCATCAGTGCCGCGGCGCTCTGCCCTTCCCACGCGCCGAAGTGCAGCTCTTGCAGGTTCCGGTCGAACTCCAGCGGCAAATCCAGTTGCCCGGCGAGTTCTTCAGCGAACCGCGCACAACGCTGCAACGGCGAGCTGACCAGGCGATCCCACGGACCGCGCTCCGTCACCGCCGCGCGCATCTGCTGCCAACCCTTTTCGGTCAAGGCATCATCGAGGCTGCCGCGCAGGCCGCCGCCGAGTTCGGTCTCACCGTGACGCAGCAGATCCAGGCGCAAGGTCATGCCGGACGGTCCGCGACCGCAGCTTCGGCGAACGTCGCCATCTGCCCGTGCAGGTCGCACGCCAGACGCAGCAACGGCACCGCCAGCGCTGCTCCGCTACCTTCGCCCAGGCGCAGGCCGAGATCCAGCAGCGGCTCGGCGTTCAGGGTTTCCAGAACATGTTGATGCCCCGGCTCGGCGCCACGGTGACCGAACAACAGCCACGGGCGGCACTGCGGATTCAGGCGCACCGCAACCAATGCCGCGACGCTGCAGATGAAACCGTCCACCAGCACGGCGATGCCTTCCTGGGCACAGGCCAGATAGGCGCCCACCAAGGCCGCGATCTCGAAACCGCCCAGGTTGAACAGGGTTAGCAGGGCATCGCCACGCTGAGCACCATGCAAGGCCAGCGCACGCTCGATCACCTGCGCCTTGTGGCTCACGCCCGCCGCATTCAAGCCGGTGCCCGGCCCGGTCAGGTGCACCACCGGGCACTCCAGCAAGGCACAGGCCAGGGCGCTGGCGGCGGTGGTGTTGCCGATGCCCATCTCGCCACCAATGAACAATTGCGCGCCCGCGGCTTTCGCCCGCAGCACGCTGTCACGTCCACCGCCCAGCGCCAACTCGCCCTGGGTGGCGGTCATTGCCGGGCCCTGGACAAAATTCGCCGTGCCCGGCCCGACGTTCAAATGAAGCACGCCCGGCAGGTTGAGTGAAGGCGTGACGGTGCCCAAGTCGACCACTTCCAGAGAGGCATTCAACTGCCGCGCCAGCACGCTGATCGCCGCACCGCCGTTGACGAAGTTATGTAGCATCTGCCCCGTGACTTCCTGGGGAAACGCCGACACGCCCTCGGCCACCACGCCGTGGTCGCCGGCAAAAATCGCGATCCACACCTGCGCAAGCGTTGGCTTGATCTGTCCCTGCAATCCCGCCAACTGCACCGCCACCGACTCCAGCTGACCGAGGGAGCCGGCCGGTTTGGTCAGTTGCTGTTGCCGGGCCTGCGCCTGTTCCAACGCCTGGGCGTCGATCGGTTGGCACGGGTTCAGCCACCAGGATTGAGTCATAACGCAGTTCCTTTCAGAGTCAGGGGCAGGCCGGCAACGGTCAGGACGACTCGCTGACAGCGCTCGGCGAGGGCTTGATGCAGCCAACCGGCTTCATCGACATAGCGGCGAGTCAGATCGCCCAGCGGCACGACACCCATTCCGGTCTCGTTGCTGACAAAAATGATTTCGCCCGGCAGCGAAGCCAGGCATTCGAGCAGCGCGTCGCGCTCGGCGCTGAGGCGCTCGTTGTCTTCGAGCATCAGCAGGTTGGTCATCCACAGGGTCAGGCAATCGACCAGCAGGCAGTGATCGGCGCGGGCGTTTTCCCGCAGGATGCGGGCCAGTTGCACCGGCTCTTCGATCAAGCCCCACTCGGCCGGACGCCGGGCGCGGTGATGGGCGACCCGTTCGTTCATCTCGCCGTCCAGGGGTTGGCTGGTGGCGATGTAGGTCACGGCCAGGCCGCTTTCACTCGCGAGCTTTTCGGCCAGGCGACTCTTGCCGGAGCGGGCGCCGCCGAGGATCAGTTGGAGCATGGTTTATTCCTTCAGCTTTGCGGTGAGGCCACTGCCGTCTTCGCGAGCAAGCCCGCTCCCACAGTTGATCGCGTTCCCATGTG
>NZ_JBSVXG010000111.1:0-19949 GCF_054070595.1 Pseudomonas sp. SDO55104_S430
AACGTCAGGGGCACCAGCGCTTTGGTTACTTTCGCGCTCTTCGAAAGTGACCCGCCGTAAGGGCGGAACCATAAGTAGCCGTTACCGCAGAAACGGATATGTCCCCAAACCAGACATCAACCAGATCCAAAAAAACACCTAGACTTCACCAATCCGCCCCCCGAGCAGACACACATGCTCCGTAGTCCGCGTAGTCCAGGATGGTCAGCGCCCCGGCTTCGGTTCGGCGGATTGCTGTTGCTTGCCGGATTTCTGCTGGCCGGGCTCGGCATGGTCCGCGCCGACTGGGATTTCGCACAGATCCTGCAAACCGCCGAAAAACGCTACGGCAACCTCGGCCCGGCGCGAGGGCGGATAGAGGCATGGAGCCAGATGCTGCAGGGCGAACGCAATGCCCCCGAGCGCGAACAGTTGAATACCGTCAATCGCTTCTTCAATCAGCAACTGAGCTTTCAGGACGACACACGGATCTGGCGTCAGACCGACTACTGGGCCACCCCCGTCGAGGCCCTGGTCAAGGGTGCCGCCGATTGCGAAGACTACGCCCTGGCGAAGTATTTCAGCCTGCGCGAGCTGGGAATTCCCAGCGAAAAACTGCGCATCACCTACGTCAAGGCACTGACCCAGAACCAGGCGCACATGGTCTTGACCTTCTACAGCAGCCCCACCGCCGACCCGCTGGTGCTGGACAACCTGATCAGCGACATCCTTCCTGCCTCGCAACGCAAGGATCTGCTGCCGGTGTACGCCTTCAACGCCGAAGGCCTGTACCTGCCGGGTGCCAATGGCGGCAAACGCAGCAGCGACTCGAAAAAGCTGTCGCGCTGGCAGGACGTACTGAAAAAAATGCAGGCCGAAGGCTTCCCCGTCGGCGACGGCTGAAGGCCCGAGCAAGGAGCGTGTCATGAAACTGCGCAATCAGTTGTTTCTCGCCATCTGCCTGTTCCTGGTAGTGGCGTTCAGCGGCAGTTTTTTTGTCAGCCTGGAAAGCTCCCGCGAACAGACCCTGGGTCAGTTGCGCTCCCATGCCCAGGACGCGGCCACCGCACTGGGCCTGTCGCTGACCGCCCAGGTCGATGACCCGGCGATGATGGAGTTGATGGTCAGCTCGATTTTCGACAGTGGCTACTTCAGCAGCATCCGCATCATCGACAACCGCGATCAGCGTGTACTGGTGGAGCGCAATGCGTCGAAGCGGATCGAGGGCGTGCCGGGCTGGTTCATTCGTCTGGTCAACCTGCGCCATGAAGGCGGTGATGCACTGATCATGCGCGGCTGGGAACAGGCAGCGCGGGTCGAGGTTCTGAGCAACCCGCAATTCGCCCTGGCCAAACTCTGGGACAGCACCCTGGGCAGCCTGATCTGGCTGTTGATCTGCGGTCTGCTGAGCGCGGTGTTCGGGGGCTGGCTGCTGCGCCGGCAACTTCGTCCCCTCGACACCCTGGTCAAACAGGCCGAAGCCATCAGCAAGCGCGAGTTCCTGAGCCTGCCGAAACTGCCGCGCACGCCGGAGTTGAAACGCGTGGTGCTGGCGATGAATCAGATGGTCGAGAAGCTCAAGGCGCTGTTCAGCGAAGAAGCGGCGCGCAGCGAGCAATTGCGCGACGAGTCCTACCGGGACAGCCTGACCGGGCTGGCCAATCGACGCTTGCTCGATGAACAGCTGGCCGACCATCTGCTGGTGGCCGAGCACCATGGCGACGGTCACCTGTTGATGCTGCGGCTCAACGACCTGACCGGGCTCAACCAGCGCCTTGGCGGCCAGCGAACCGATGCGCTGATCAGTGCGGTCGGCGAACTGCTCAAGCGCCTGACCGGGCTGCCGGAACGCCGCACCTGGCTGGCGGCGCGCAATCGCGGGGGCGAATTCAGTCTGCTGACGCCGGGGCTGAATGCCGAAGATGCGGCGCGCGTGGCCGCGGAACTGAGCGCCACCCTGGAAAACCTGCGCCAGACCGGCGCCAGCGATTGCCTGCCCGTAGCGCACGTGGGCATCGTCGTCTTTCGTCCAGGTGAACTGGCCAGCGATGTATTGATGCGCCTCGATCAGGCGCTGGCCCAGGCCCGGCTCCAGCCCGAACGCCCCTGGGCACAGCTGAGTCATGAGGACTCTGCAACCCATCATGCCCCACATGATTGGCGCAGCTGGATCGACGACGCCCTGACCCACGACAGGCTGCAGTTGTATTTTCAGCCGGTGGTGCAATGCGCCGACACCAGTGAGGTGCTGCATCACAAGGTCCTCGCTCGCCTGCTCGATCCCCAGGGCCAGGCGATTGCCGCCGGACAGTTCCTGCCGTGGATCGAACGCCTGGGCTGGTCCGCCCGCTTCGACCTGGCCATGCTCGAGGCGACTCTCGACTATCTGGCGGTCAATCGCTGGCCGTTGGCGCTGAGCCTGTCTGGCAGCACCTTGCGCGATCAGACGCAGCTGCGGTTGATCCTCGACATGCTCGATTCACTGCCGGAACTGGCGCCGTTGCTGACCCTGGAAATCGACGAACGCCAACTGCCGCCACCCGACGAATTGCAGCGCCTGAGCCACGCCCTGCTCGACACCAACTATCGCCTGGGTCTGCAGCATTTCGGCGGCAGCTTCAGCCAGATCGGCAATCTCACACAACTGGGTCTGGCTTACCTGAAAATCGATGGCGCCTACATCCGGCGTATCGATGAGCAGCGGGATAAACGGCTATTCATCGAGGCGATCTTCAGGGCGACCAACAGCATCGATTTGCCGCTGATTGCGGAAATGGTCGAGACCCAGGGCGAGCTGGAGGTCATCCGGGAGCTGGGGGTGTTCGGGGTGATGGGAAGGTTGATCGGGCCGCCGGAACCCATGTAGCCACGGCACTGCACATCCCCTTATGTAGGAGCTGCCGAAGGCTGCGATCTGATCGTTCCCACGCTCCGCGTGGGAACGATCAATTCGCGAGGGCACGTCAGTGCCGTTCCCAATGCGAACACAGGATGACGCTGCACAGGTTGGTCCGTTCAAACTTCGGATCCTTATAGGCGAGAAAATCATCGTTGAAGGTGCCGAAGGTGCTGCCCGGCCGATGTTTCATTCCTTGGTAAAACGTGTCGATCATCTGGTGAGCAAAATCGGGTTCGCGAGGATAGGCAGCAATCACCGATGTGCGTTGCTCGTCGCTGAACTGCTCGAACCCACGCCCCGCCACGTCCATCCCAGCGCCGGCCTGCACCAGGGCGATTTCCCCGTGCATGTGTTCGGGAATGCCCGGTGTGGTGTGCAGGGCGATGGCGTTCCAGACCTTGTCCACCTCCGCCTCGCCGATTCCGTGACTGCGCAGGAAATCACGGGCGGCATTCGCGCCGTCCACCTCGAAGCGCAGTTGGCTGTCGCGGTACGCCGACGTCAGGCCGATGTCATGGAACATCGAGGCGACATAGAGCAGCTCCGGATCAAACTTCAGGCCCTTCTGCCGACCGATCAACGCGCCCCAGCAGTAGACCCGGGCCGAGTGGGCAAACAGCAACGGACTTTCGGTGTCGCGAATCAGCTGCGTCGCCTCACGGGCCAGTTGGCTGTCAGGAAGGGTGATGTCGATGTTGGCCATGATGAGCTGTCTCCGCGATAGGCATTCAATACGCTACCGAGCCGAGCACGACGGAAGAAGTGCAACTTTCAAAAAATGAAAATGCATGACATGCATTTAACCGGCATCCATCTGCGCCACATGCCGCGCCGCCTTCGCCAGCAGTTCGCGCAACCACTGGTGCCCGGGGTCTTGGCTATGCCGTTCATGCCAGACCATATGCGCAGGACGCGCCGCTGAGGCCCAAGGCAATTCCGAGAACGTTGCAGTGCCGGCCTGTTGGAAAATCCTCGCCAGGGTGAACGGCACGATCGCGGCCATTTCGGTGCCGGCCAACAGGCTGGGGATCGCCAGGAAATGCGGTTGGACCACCTTGATGTCCGGGGTTCGGCCGATCGAACTGAACGCCGCCTTAAGCGCCGCCCGCTCGAACATTTCCGCACGTCGCGACAGCCCGCGCTCGGACAGCAGGCCATCGTCCGTGGTGCCGGTGGAGACCACCAGCAGGCGCAACCGAGTGAGATCCTCGAGACGGATTTCGCTGCCGGCAAGGGGATGATCCGGGGCGACCAGCAACACATCTCGCGCTTCGAACAGCACCTGTTCGCGCAGTCGATGGGGCACGCTGGCGAACGACCCGAGGGCAATGTCGACCCGTCCGACATCGATCTGCGTGGTCAGGTCGGGTCGGCAGGCGGGCAGTACGGTGACGCTTGCGTGGGGCGCCTGAATCGACACTTCCCGCAGGACATGGGGCAACACCACCGAGGACAGGTAATCGGTCGCGGCGATGCAGAATTGCCGATCGGTGCTGGCCGGCTCGAATTGTTCATGGCCGAAGGCGCGTTCGATCATGACCAAGGCATCGCGCACCATGGGCGCCATTTCCAGTGCCCGCACGGTGGGTTCCATGCCGGTGGCGGTGCGCACGAACAGTTCATCCTTGAGCAGCGTACGCAGGCGCGAAAGAGCATGACTGACGGCCGACGGGCTGAGGCTGATGGCTTCGCCTGCCCGCAGCACATTGCGCTCGCGCATGACCGCGTCAAACACCCGAAGCAGATTCAGATCGAGATTTTTCATTGCAGGGGTACCGGGAGCGAAATTGGGAAATCGCATGCAGCAAATGCATTTCGATTTCCCAATTCTGCACCTCCCCGACCTTCAAACGAATCCCCCTGTAGGAGCGAGCATGCTCGCGATGGTGGCAAGAACACCGCGGGGCATCAGGCACCCCGCGTTATCGTTGACGTCCATCGCGAGCATGCTCGCTCCTACAGGAAAAGCGTCGGTTACACGGTATCCACCTTCAACGAATGATCATTGAGCATGCCGTTGATGATGGTCGCCGTGTCCGCCCCGGACACCACCCCGCCCGCCCCTGGCGTGACCCCGTAATGGCTGGCCAGGTTGACGCCCGCCAGGTCGATGGTCTGGTTCGGCGCGGCGCCTGCCATGGCGCTGACGTCGATGCTGGTCATCACCGATGCGCCGCTGCCGCTGACGGTGAAGTGCAGATAGTCATCCAGCGAAGCCGCAGTGCCGTTCTCCCCTTGCAGCAGTTGCGACAGGTCAAGTTTGTCGGTGCCCGGCGTGAAGTCGGTGACCACGTCATGCCCGCTGTTGCCCTTGAGCCACTGGAAGGTGTCGGCGCCGCTGCCGCCGGTCAGGGTGTTGTTGCCCAGGCCGCCGATCAGGAAGTCGTCGCCTCCCCCGCCATTGAGCACGTCGTTGCCCAGGCCACCGGTGATGACGTTGCTGTTGTTGTCGCCAGTCAGGTTGTCGTTGAAGTTGGAGCCGACCAGGTTCTCGATCCCCGTCAGGGTGTCGGTGCCGGCGCCAAGGGTGTTCTGCGCCGTGGTCACACCCAGGTTCACCGTCACGCCGGACGTGGCATGGGCGTAGCTGGCGGTGTCGTTGCCGGTGCCGCCGTCGAGTAGATCATTGCCGATGCCGCTGAACAGCAGGTCATTGCCCGCCCCGCCGTGCAGCTCGTTGTTGCCGGTACCGGCGGTGAGGATGTCGTTGCCAGCGCCGGCATTGAGGATGTTGTTGCCATCGCCCGCCACTAAGGTGTCGTTGCCGTCGGTCCCGGTAAGTGTGTGGCCGTCCTGGTAGCTGATGGTCACGTTGCCGTTGGCGCTGCCGCCATGGTTGTCGCTGGCGGTGTAGGTGCCGTGGTAGTCCGGGGTGACGTCATGGGCGCCGGCGTAGTTGAGCGTCATCGTCAGCTGGTAGTTTTCAGCCGCGCTGGTATTGGTGCCAGAGGTGTTGACGATATTAGTGATATGGATCTGGTACACACCATCCGCCGTCGCGGTGATGGTCTGGCCATCAGCAATGTCGATCCAGCCGCCACCGTTGATGGAGTACTTCATGGCGATGTGTCCGGGATCCAGATTGTGGTCCAGGTTGAGGGTTTCGCCTTGCTTGAGGTTGACGGTGATCTTGTCCTCATCGTTGGTGTTGGCAGCGTTCACAACCCCCAGATAACCGCCGATCACCAGCACCGCCGTCATGGTGGCGGTGTTGGCGGCGAAAGATCCGCGCACGTTGTCCAGCACCTGATTGGACGGTTTTATGCCGATGCCCGAGAAGTTGATTGTACCGGTACCGGTGAAATCAGCGGCCTTGTTGACCCAGCCAGTGTTGAAGGTGGTCGGCGACGCCTTGATCGGATCGCCATCGGCATCCCTGTCGTTGGCCAGCAGTACATCCGCCGGCACCGCCACGTTGCTGGAAAGTACGTTGGTGATGATGTGGTCATCGCCCGCCACCGGCGCCGCGTTCGGAATGACCTTGACCACCAGGGTGGAACTCGCGAGATCGCCGTCGTTGTCGCTGAGGGTGAAGCCGATGTTTTCGGTGATCAGCACCGACGTGGCTTTCTGCGAGGTGTAGCTGTACTCGCCGGTGTCGAGGTTCACCACCAGGGTGCCCTTGTTGTCGGTGGCGATGCTCAAGGTGTTGTTGACCGTGTTGAAGGTGCCATGGTTGGCGCCGCCGCTGAAGGTCAACGACCCCTGGTTGCTGTTGGCTCTCGGATCGTAGGTGTAGGTGGTGCCATCGACCGTGATGGATTTGATGAAACCGCCATCGGCACCGAAGGTTGCGCCATCGCCCAGCAGCGAACCGGTGACCGGCGCGCCCACCACAGTACCCGACAGTACCGAGTTGAGCTGGTTGAGGTCGGTCACGATCACCGCGTTGGTATTGGTGCCCGTCCCGGTGCCGTCATAGGCCAGCGGGTTGAGGTCGCTGCTGCCGACACCCGAGCCCAGGCCGATCGCGTAGTTATTGATCTGCTTGTCGATGAGGAAGTTTTTCCAGGCCGTCTCGTCCCCGCCGCCAATCGATCCTTCGTTGGGCTTGCCGTCGGAGAAGAAGTAACCGACGTTCTGCGCCCCCGTCAGCTTGCCGTTGGTGTTGAACGCGGTTTGCGCCATCGCCACCGCCGCATCGTAGTTGGTACCGCCGCCCGCCGACAGGCCGGCCACGATCGACTTGGCGGTCGCGACGTCCACCCAGATCGAAGTCTTGTCTGTGGCGTTGCTGCTGAAGGTGACGATCTGCACTTTGACGTCGCCCAGGTCGTCGTACTTGTCGAGCAGCGCGCTGATTGCCTGCTTGGCCAATTGCAGCCGCGTCAGACCCTGTACGCCGGAAGGGTCGGCCATACTGCCGGACACGTCGATCACCAGCAGCAGGTTGGTGTCGATCTCCACCGCCGCCACCGAGCGCTCCGAAGCCACCGCCTTGGGCACGTCATCGACAATGTTGATCACGATGGTGCTGGTGGTGCTGTTGCCCAGCGCATCGGTGGCCTTGTAGGTGAAGGATTCGCTCAGGGTATTGGCACCATCGTTGGCACCCGGCGAGGTTTTCGGCGCCGAAGTCAGTGTGTAGGTGTAGGTGCCGTTGGGGTTGAGCAGGATCTGTCCGTAGGTGCCGGTGGCGCTGCCGACCAGGGTGTAGCTGATCGCACCGCTGCCGCCGGTCACCGAACCGACCAGGGTTCCGCTGGAGGTCTCGCTGGAACTGCCCGGATCGCTGCCGGTCACGGTTCCAGGTGCCAGGTCCTGGCCGTCCCTGGTCAGGTCGAGGGCTTTTTCGTAGACCGTCACATCGGTGTCGGTGACCGCCTTGATACCGCTGTCGGCCACATTGATGGTGATGGTGGTGGTGCTTTCGTCGCCGTCGGCATCGCGCACGGTGTAGGTGAAAGTATCGGTAGCCCCCGCCGGGCTGACCGAGTTCGGGTTGCTGTGATAGACCGCATTACCCGCGGCATCGAGGGTCAGGTAGCCATAGGTGCCATTGATATTGTTGCCCAGGCCGCCGACCGCCGACGTCGAGGTATTGCCGCCAGCGCGCACGCCGATCACGGTCGCCGGGCCATCGGCACCGCTGATGTCGTTACCCAGTACGCTGATGTTGACGGTTCCGCCCTCCGCCACCGAAGAGGTGTCGGCTTTGGCGGTCGGCAAATCGTCGACGATGTTGACGTTGATCTGCCCACTGGCCGAGCTGCCATCGCCGTCGGTGGCCACCACGTTGAAGTTCTCGGTGATGCTGTTGGCGCCGTTGGCGGTTGGATGCGCTTCGTTGTCCACCAGGGTGTAGCTATAGCTGACCACGCCTGTGGTTGCGTTGTAGCCGGTGATGGTCAAGGTGCTGCCCAATGGCGTGACGATCGATTGCGGGAAGCCCGCCGCCACACCGCCGGTGACCACGTTGATGCCGCCCACGGTCAGGGTCTGCAGGCCGTCCGGTGCGTTGACGGTGAAGGTGCCGCTCTGAGTCAGCGCCGATGCATTGGGGTTGGTGCCGTCGCTGAGGTTTTTCTCGTAGACGGTGATCTCGCCGCCATACACATCCAGACCGTTAAGCGTGACGCCGTCGTTGTTGTTGTAGACCTTCAGCACCAGGTTGGCGCTGCTGGTGTCGCCGTCGGCATCGGTGAGGGTGTAGGTGAAACTTTCGGTACCGCTGCCGCCACCGTGCAGGGCCTTGAAGTCGGCATCGTTGGGGTTGAGGGTGTAGGTGTAAGTGCCGTTGGCATTGAGCACCAGGGTGCCGTAGGTGCCGACGAAGGTCCCCGCAGTGACGGGTCCGCTGCTGGGGCCGGTCGTTACGCGGTCCGCACCTTGCACGTCGTTGGTCAGCACGTTGCCGTTGAGGGTCAACTGGGTTTCCGAAGCGGTTCCCGTATTGCTGTCGTTCACCGCCTTGGGCACGTCGTCGACGATGTTGACGTTTATCTGGCCGCTGGCAGAATCGCCGTCGGTGTCGGTCGCCACCACATTGAAGTTTTCAGTGAGGCTGTTGGCGCCGTTGGCGGTCGGGTGCGCCTCGTTGTCCACCAGGGTGTAGCTGTAGCTGACCACGCCCGTGGTCGCGTTGTAGCCAGTGATGGTCAGGGTGCTGCCCAACGGTGTGGTGATCGATTGCGGGAAGCCGGCTGCCACGCCGCCAGTGACCACATTGATGCCGCCCACTGTCAGGGTTTGCAGGCCATCCGCTGCGGTCACAGTGAAGGTCCCGCTTTGAGTCAGCGCGGGTGTGTTGGGGTTGCTGCCATCGCTGAGGCTCTTCTCGTAGACGGTCAGTTCGCCGCCACACACATCCAGGCCTCTGACGATCACCGGGTCGTCATTGTTGTGGATGTTCAGCACCAGGTTGGCGGTGCTGGTATCGCCGTCCGCATCGGTAATGGTGTAGGCGAAGGTTTCGGTGCCGTTGCCACCGCCGTGCAGGCCTTTGAAGTCGGCATCGTTGGTGTTGAGGGTGTAGGTGTAAGTGCCGTTGGCATTGAGCACCAACGTGCCGTAGGTGCCGACGAAGGTGCCGGGGGTGATCGGGCCGGCGCTTGGGCCGGTCGGTACGCGATCGGCGCCTTGCACGTCGTTAGTCAGCACGTTGCCGTTCAGGGTGAGCAGGGATTCCGAAGCGGTGGACGCGTTGCTGTCGTTCATCGCTTTGGGCAGGTCATCGACGATGTTCACGTCGAGGCTGCCGTTGGCGGTGGTGCCGTTATCGTCGACTACGGTGACGGTGAATTGCTCGGACAGGGTGTTGGCGCCGTTGGCCGTTGGATGAGCTTCGTTATCCACCAGGGTGTAGCTGTAACTGACGACACCGGTTGCCGCGTTGAACCCGGTGATGGTCAGCGTGCTGCCCAACGGTGTGGTGATGGATTGCGGGAAGCCTGCGCTCACACCGCCGACCACCACGTTGATGCCACCGATGCTCAGGGTTTCTACGCCATCCGGTGCAGTGATGGTGAAGGTGCCGCTCTTGGTCAGTGCAGCGGCATCAGGGTTGCTGCCGTCGCTGAGGTTTTTCTCGTAGACCGTCAGTTCGCCGCCGTAGACGTTGAGGCCATCGATGTTGATGCCGTCGTCGTTGTTGTGGATGTTCAGCACCAGGTTGGCGGTGCTGGTATCACCATCGGCATCGGTGAGGATGTAGGCGAAGGTCTCGGTGCCGCTGCCACCGCCATGCAGAGCCTTGAAATCGGCGTCGCTGGTGTTGAGGGTGTAGGTGTAAGTGCCGTTGGCGTTCAGCACCAGAGTGCCGTAGGTACCGACGAAAGTGCCGGGGGTGATCGGGCCGCTGCTGGGTCCGGTAGCCACGGCATCCGCGCCTTGCACGTCGTTGGTCAGCACATTGCCATTGAGCGTGAGCTGAGTTTCGGACGCGGTGGCCGCATTGGTGTCATTCATCGCCTTGGGCACGTCGTCGACGATATTGACCACGATGGTGCTGGTAACGATGTTGCCCAGCGAATCGGTCGCCTGATAGGTGAAGCTTTCATGCATGACGTTGGGGCCGTCATTGGCATTGGGTGTGGTACTCGGTGGCGTGGTCAGCGTGTAGGTGTAGGTGCCGTTGGGGTTGATCTGGATTTGCCCGTACGCGCCGTTGGCGCTGCCAACCAGCGCATAGGTGATCGCACCGACGGCGCCGGTCACCGAGCCGACCAGCGTGCCGCTGGCCGTTTCCGCGGTACTGCCCGGCTGGCTGCCGGTGACGGTGCCCGCCGCCAGATCCTGACCGTCCTTGCTCAGGTCCAGCGCTTTTTCGTAGACCGTCACATCGTTGTCGCTGGTGGCTGCCAGGCAGCTGTTGTAAACGTCGATGGTGATGGTGGTCGTGCTTTCGTCGCCGTCGGCGTCGCGCACGGTGTAGGTGAAGACGTCGGTGGCGCCGGGGCCGCTCACGGTGTTCGGGTTGCTGTGGTAAACCGCATTGCCCTGGGCATCCAGGGTCAGATAACCGTAGGTGCCGTTGATCTGGCTGTTCAAACCGCCGATGGCCGAGGTCGAGGTGTCGGAACCCGCACGCACGCCAACCACGGCGCCACTGGCAGCGGGACCGTCGGCGCCACCGATGTCGTTGTCCAGCACGTTGCCGCTGACGGTGCCGCCTTCCTGCACCGAGTCGGCGTCCGGCCTTGCAGTCGGCAAATCGTCGACGATATTGACGTTGATCTGGCCGGTGGCGGTGCTGCCGTCGGTATCGGTCGCCACCACCGTGAGGTTCTCGGTGAGTGTATTGGCACCGTTCGCCGTCGGATGCGCCTCGTTGTCCACCAGGGTATAGCTGTAGCTGACGACACCCGTGGTCGCGTTGTAGCCGGTGATGGTCAGGGTGCTGCCCAATGGCGTGGTGATGGTTTGTGGGAAGCCGGCAGCCACACCGCCGCTGACCACGGTAATGCCACCCACGGTGAGGGTTTGCAGACCATCGAGCGCCGTGACGGTGAAGGTGCCGCTCTGAGTCAGCGCCGGTGCGTTGGGACTGGTGCCGTCGCTGAGGTTTTTCTCGTAGACGGTCAACTCGCCGCCATAGACGTCCAGGCCGTCGAGCGTTACGCCATCGTCGTTGTTGTGGATGTTCAGCACCAGGTTGGCGGTACTGGTATCGCCGTCAGCGTCGGTGATGGTGTAGGCAAAGATTTCGGTGCCGTTGCCACCGCCGTGCAGGGCTTTGAAATCGGCGTCGCTGGTGTTCAGGGTGTAGGTGTAAGTGCCGTTGGCATTGAGCACGAGAGTGCCGTAAGTGCCGACGAAAGTGCCCGGCGTGATCGGGCCGGAATTTTCGCCTACCGTCACGCGGTCAGCGCCCTGCACGTCGTTGGTCAGCACGTTGCCGTTGAGGCTGAGCTGGGTTTCCGAAGCGGTGGTGGCATTGGTGTCGTTCATCGCTTTGGGCAGGTCGTCGACGATGTTCACGTCGAGGCTGCCGTTGGCGGTGGTGCCGTTGTCGTCGACTACGGTGACGGTGAACTGCTCGGATAGGGTGTTGGCGCCATTCGCATTCGGATGCGCTTCGTTATCCACCAAGGTGTAGCTGTAACTGACAACACCGGTAGCGGCGTTGAACCCGGTGATGGTCAGCGTGCTGCCCAGCGGTGTAGTGATCGACTGCGGGAAGCCCGCGCTCACGCCACCGACCACCACGTTGATGCCGCCGATGGTCAGGGTTTCCACGCCATCTGGCGCTGTGATGGTGAACATGCCGCTCTTGGTCAGTGCGGCGGCATCAGGGTTGCTGCCGTCGCTGAGGTTTTTCTCGTAGACGGTGAGCTCGCCACCACAGACGTTGAGGCCATCGATGTTGATGCCGTCATCGTTGTTATGGATGTTCAGCACCAGGTTGGCGGTGCTGGTATCGCCGTCAGCGTCAGTGATGGTGTAGGCGAAAGTTTCAGTGCCGTTGCCACCGCCGTGCAGGGCTTTGAAGTCGGCATCGCTGGTGTTCAGGGTGTAGGTGTAAGTGCCGTTGGCATTAAGCACGAGAGTGCCGTAAGTGCCGACGAAAGTACCGGGGGTGATCGGGCCTGAGTTTTCACCCACTGTCACGCGGTCTGCGCCCTGCACGTCGTTGGTCAGCACGTTGCCATTGAGAGTGAGCTGGGTTTCGGAAGCCGTCCCGGCATTGGTGTCATCCACGCCTTTTGGCAGGTCGTCGACGATGTTCACATCGAGGCTGCCGTTGGCGGTGGTGCCGTTATCGTCCACCACCGTGACCGCAAACTGCTCGGACAGGGTGTTGGCGCCATTCGCATTCGGATGCGCTTCGTTATCCACCAAGGTGTAGCTGTAACTGACAACACCGGTAGCCGCGTTGAACCCGGTGATGGTCAGCGTGCTGCCCAACGGTGTGGTGATCGACTGCGGGAAGCCCGCGCTCACCCCGCCAACCACCACGTTGATGCCGCCAATGGTCAGGGTTTCTACGCCATCCGGCGCAGTAATGGTGAATGTGCCGCTCTGGGTCAGGGCACCTGCGTCGGGATTGCTGCCTTCACTGAGGTTTTTCTCGTAAACGTTGAGCTCACCACCCTCGACATTCAGACCATTGATGGTCACGCCATCGTCGTTGTTGTGAATGTTCAGCACCAGGTTGGCGGTGCTGGTGTCGCCATCGGCATCGGTGAGGGTGTAGGTGAAGGTTTCAGTGCCGTTGCCACCGCCGTGCAGCGCTTTGAAATCGGGGTCGCTGGTGTTGAGGGTATAGGTGTAGGTGCCGTTGGCATTGAGCACCAAAGTGCCGTAGGTGCCGACAAAAGTGCCGGGGGTGATCGGACCGGCGTTCTCACCCACAGGAACACGGTCGGCGCCCTGCTCATCGTTGGTCAATACATTGCCGTTCAACGTCAGCTGGGTTTCCGAGGCCGTGCCGTTGAAGTCGTCGATCGCCTTGGGGACGTCATCGGTGATATTGACGTCCAGCGAACCGGTGGTCGTATCGCCGTTGTTGTCGCCCGCCACCACGGTGAAGTGTTCGCTGAGAGTGGTGCCGTCGCCGCTCGAATGGGTTTCACTGCCGTTGAGGGTGTAGCTGTAACTCACCACGCCGGTGGCCGGGTTGTAGCCGGTGATGGTCAGCGTGCTTCCCAGTGGCGTGGTGATCGACTGCGGAAAGCCTGCGGCGACACCGCCGGTGATGACGTTGATCCCGCCGATGCTCAGGCTGTTCAACCCGTCGGGCGCGTTGATGGTGAAGGTGCCGCTCTGGGTCAGGGCCGCAGGGTTGCTCGCCGTACCGTCAGGCAGGTTCGCTTCGTTGAGGTTCAGTTCGCCGCCCTGGACCGACAACCCACCCAGAGTGACCGGGTTGTTCACGACCGGAGGAGGTGGTGGAGGCACAATCACCGGTGCCGTACCGCCATCGTCGGTATTGACCACAGCGTCGTGGCGTTCTTCAGGGAACTCGGGAATGCCGCCGAAGCCGGCGGTAGGAAAGCCGATGGTCGGATCGACCCGACCGCCCACCTCTTCCAGCATCACGAAACTGTGGCCGCCCCCCAGCGCACCGCCCGCAGGTCCGGTCGAGCCTGGCCCCGCCGCCGTGGCTTCGGCGGTCTGCGTCGGGTCGTCACCGGCGGCAATGGCTTTTTGCAGTTGCTCGACATCGCTCAGTTGCGCCTCGCTGGGCGTCACCGATTCATTGGTGTTCAGGTGCGGAGACTCATGGGCCAGCAACTGAGGGGTCATCTGCAGGCTGCTGCCCCGGCCGAGGGTCAGCTCCTGGCCATTTTGCAGGCGCACCGCCACGGCGCCTTCGGCTCCGGTATTGAGCTGATCACCGGCGAACAATCGATCGCCTTCGACCAGGGCGCGACGAGTGCCGTCGGCCGCTACCGCGAACACCTGACCGATGACCTTACTGACGATACCGATGAGCGTAGCCATGTGCATTTCCTCCGCTGCCAACCGCTGTCGGCACCTTTTTTTGTGACGGAGAACATGCGTGTGGATGAACAAGGCGGGTGGCTGGCAGAGCGTTTGCCGGTCAGCGTTTACCTGCGTAAGCCGCTTCCCTGGCGATAATCTCGCCCAGCGTACTGCTCACGGGCGTCATCTACGCCGGTGAAAAATCCTTTGCCATCAATGACATCGGACCTCTCTTCGTGGATGACCGGCCCTGCGAGCGATGCGTAACGGTTGTGAATCACTGGAGTGACAAAAAATTGTCACAACAACCCGCTCCGCGTCCCTCCCCTCCAGCACTTCTCCGCTCCATGTCGATAAGTGGATTGGAACTTTCGCAAAACCCTGATGAGCGCCCTAGAGCTCATAAAACAAGGGCTTCGCAACTGAACAATGTGCTGGATTTTGCAGAGCGCATAAGTTTTTTTCGGCATAACCATTATGAGAAAACCTTCTTAGCTTCTCTCCAGAATGTTCTTAGCTCTGATGTAAAACCCGTGAAACGGTTTTCCTATAAATGTCGTCAATAAATTGGCGACGATAAAGCACCATCAGGACGTCAGGGAGATGCACCATGCGCCGCCTTAACCCCCTCTGTTCCGCAGTTTTACTGGCCATGGCCTGCACCTATCAGGCTCAAGCCATGAACCTGACCGAAGCCATCCAGAGCACTATTGCAACCCACCCGGAACTGGCATCGCGGGTAGACAGCCGTCTGTCGGCTGATGAAGACGTGAAGGTCGCCAAGGGCGGCTTTTATCCGTCGGTCGATTTGAATGCCGCCTACGGGCGCGGCTACAGCGATAACACCAACACCCGGGCGTTCGGCAATCACCACACCTCGATCCTCAATTACACCCAGTCGGAACTGCGGCTGCGGCAGATGCTGTTCGACGGTTTCAACACTGCCAACGAAGTCGAGCGCACCAAAGGCGTGGTCAACTCCCGCGCCTATTACGCTCAAGGCACCGCACAGGACCTGGCCCTGCGCACGATCGAGGTCTATCTCGAAGTCCTCAAGCGCCGCGAACTGGTGACCCTGGCCCAGAACAACCTGCAGGCACACTTGCGGGTCAACGATCAGATCGGTCTGCGTACCGAACGCGGCGTGGGCAGTAACGCCGACGCCGACCAGTCGACCGCTCGTCGGGCACTGGCGGAAAACAACCTCGATACCGCCCAGGTGGACCTGGCTGACGCCGAGTCGAATTTTGCCGCTGTGGTCGGGCGCCTGCCCGACGAACTGGAAGCCCCGCCCTCGATTCGCGGCGAACTGCCGGCAGGCTTGCATGAAGCCCAGCAGAGCATGGTGGATAACAACCCTTATCTGAAATCCGCCCAGGCCGATGTGCAATCGGCCGAGAGCCAGTACGAAGTGGCCAAGTCGCCATTCTATCCACGCTTCGACGCCGAAGCCGCGGTGGGCGCGAACAACAATATCCAGGGCGACAAGGGCCATGACAATGAATGGCGGGTCGGTGTGGTGATGAACTACAACCTGTTCCGCGGCGGCAGCGACAAGGCGCGCCTGCAATCGGACGCGCACAAGATCAATCAGGCGATGGACATCCGCAACAACGCCCTGCGCCAACTCAACGAGAACATCAACCTGGCCTGGAACGCCATGGTCAATGCCAAGAAACAGACGCCGACCGCCCGTGAATACGCCGATACCAGCAAACGCGTACGCATGGCCTATCAGGACCAGTTCGGCCTCGGCCAACGGACCCTGCTCGACCTGCTGGACAGCGAAAACGAACTCTACAACGCCAACCGCCGCTACACCGAAGTACGCTACACCGAGGAATATTCGATGTACCGTGTACTGGCGAACATGGGCCAGTTGCTGAGCAAGCAGCGGGTGGTGCTGCCTGCCGATGCGATTGCCCAGGCCGAGGTGAAGAGCGAAGCCCGTTTGCCTGAGCTCAAATAAAAAGCCCGGTCCGTGTGTAGGAGCTGCCGAAGGCTGCTCCTACACGATGTGGTGCGTTGTTCATCTGTTTCTGTCCTGCCATTTACCGGAGCGTTCAATGTGACCAGCATGGAACCCGGCAACACCGGTGTCGATCCGCGCCTGAGCTTCGATGACCCGCTTCTGGACGGTCTGTTGATCCTCTGCAAACTCCACGGTGCAACCGTCAGCCGCGCCAGCCTCAGTGCCGGGCTGCCCATGGCCAAGCAACGCATGAGCCTGGACCTGCTGCCCCGCGCCGCAGCCCGGGCCGGCTTGCAGGCGCGTCTGCTGCGCCGCGAACTCAAGGATATTTCCCCGCTCAACCTGCCGGTGTTGCTGTTACTCAACAACGATCGCACCGCGGTGCTCAGGCGTATCGGCGAAGACGGCCGGGTGCTGATCCTGCCCAGCGAAGCCGACGGCGGCGAACAATGGATCAACCCCGAAGAACTCGCCGAACACTACAGCGGCCAGGCCCTGTACGCCCGTCCACGACATGAACTCGAAGACCTGCGCTCGCCGCTGGTGCCACGGGTGCAGGCCTGGTTTCGCGACACCCTGAAGCTGTCGAAATGGCTTTACAGCGATGCGATTCTGGCGAGCTTCCTGATCAACCTGCTGGGGTTGATGGTGCCGCTGTTCGTGATGCAGACCTACGATCGCGTTGTACCGAACCAGGCCACGTCGACCCTGTGGGTGCTGACCATCGGTCTGCTGATCGGCACCGGATTCGAGCTGGTGCTGCGAGTGGTGCGCGCGCACCTGCTGGACACCGCCGGGAAGAAAACCGACGTGATCCTTTCCGCGACTTTGTTCGAGCGCATCACCGGCATGGCGATGAAAGCCAAACCGGCGACCATCGGCGGCTTCGCCCAGAGCATCCATGACTTTCAGGGGCTGCGGGAATTTCTCACGGCGGTGACCCTCACCAGCCTGATCGACCTGCCCTTCGCCCTGCTGATGCTGCTGGTGATCGGCTTGCTCGGCGGCTGGCTGGTGGTGATTCCGATCCTGGCGTTTCCGATCACGATCATTTTCGCCATGGTGATTCAGGCGCGGCTGCGCGATACCGTGCAAAAAAGCCTGAGCCTGGGCGCCGAACGTCAGGCCCTGCTGATCGAAACCCTCGGCGGCCTGGAAACCCTCAAGGCCTGCAGCGCCGAAAGCGAGCGCCAGCACAAATGGGAAAGCACCCACGGCGCCCTCACCCGCCTGGACAGCCACGCACGCAATCTGGCGGCGTTCGCCACCAACGGCACCCTGTTCATCCAGCAGTTTTCCGGCATGGCAACCATTGTCGCCGGGGTCTACAGCATCATCGCCGGCAACCTCAGCGTCGGCGCCCTGGTGGCGACCTACATGCTCGGCAGCCGGGTCCTGGCGCCGCTGGGGCAGATCGCCGGGCTGATCACCCGTTACCAGCAAGCGCAACTGACCATGAAAAGCACCGACGCCCTGATGGCCCTGCCCCAGGAGCGCGATGCCCGCCAACGACCGCTGGAGCGTACGCATTTGCAAGGCGCACTGGACGTGGTCGGCGTGACCTTCCGCTACAACGGCCAGAGCGCGGCGGCGCTGGCCAACATCAGTTTCAGCGTCAAACCCGGGGAACGGATCGGCATCATCGGTCGCAGCGGCTCGGGCAAAAGCACTCTGGCGCGCATGGTCATGGGCTTCCTCGAACCCGAGGAAGGCCAATTGCTGCTCGATGGCCTGGACCTGCGGCAAGTGGACGTCGCCGACCTGCGTCATCAGATCGGTTATGTCGCCCACGACCTGCCGCTGCTGGCCGGCAGCCTGCGCGACAACCTGACCCTCGGCGCGCGCTACATCAGCGATTCGCGCATGCTCGAAGTGGCGGAGCTGACCGGCGTTACCGAACTGGCCCGGCAGCACCCGCAAGGCTTCGACCGCCCTGTGGGCGAGCGCGGACAACTGCTCTCCGGCGGCCAGCGCCAGGCTGTGCTGCTGGCCCGTGCCATGTTGCTGGATCCGCCGATCATGCTGCTCGACGAACCCACCAGCGCCATGGACAACAGCAGCGAAGACGTACTGCGGCAAAAACTCCACGGCCTGGTCCAGGGCAAAACCGTGCTGCTGGTCACCCACCGTACTTCGATGCTCAGCCTGGTGGATCGGTTGATCGTGCTGGACAACGGGCGGATCGTCGCGGACGGGCCGAAAGAAGCGGTTATTGATGCACTGCGCAAGGGCCGTGTCGGCTCTGCGGCAGTCTAGGAGTCGGCCATGTCTGCTTCCGAACCGATTACCCCCAAGGGACGCGGCTACTTCGACAGCTTTAGCAAAAGCGCCGAGGCCGAATTCATGCCGGAAACCGCCGGGGCCTCGCTTGAGGATTCGCCGCGCTGGTCGCGGATCACGGTGTGGCTGGCGGCGGCGTTGTTGATCAGCGCGGTGGTCTGGGCCAAGTTCGCGGTGTTGCAGGAAGTCACCATGGGCGAAGGCAAGGCGATTCCGTCGAGCAAAGTGCAGGTGATCCAGAACCTTGAAGGCGGCATCGTCACCGAGATCTTCGTGCGCGAGGGACAAATGGTGAACAAGGGCGACACTCTGCTGCGCCTGGATGACACCCGCTACCTGTCGAACAAGGGCGAAAGCGAGGCCGATCGTTATGCCCTCACCGCGCAGGTCGAACGGCTGTCGGCGGAAGCCGAAGGTCGGCCGCTGAAGCTGTCGGATGAAGTGATCGCCAAGGCGCCGCAAGTGGCCGAAGACGAGCGTGCGCTGTACGACCAG
Source organism: Pseudomonas sp. SDO55104_S430 (assembly GCF_054070595.1). Classification (NCBI taxonomy): domain Bacteria; kingdom Pseudomonadati; phylum Pseudomonadota; class Gammaproteobacteria; order Pseudomonadales; family Pseudomonadaceae; genus Pseudomonas; species Pseudomonas sp. SDO55104_S430. Next base: position 18,993 of record NZ_JBSVXG010000111.1, read on the forward strand.
AGGCAACGTCGGCTGGCAAGCGAACAACGGACCCTGACCGAACAACTTCGGCAGAAAACACAGGAGCTTGCTGAATTCCGCTCGAAAGCTGGCCAATACAGTTCAAGCCTGGCGTTGGTCAATCAGGAAATGGGCATGTCGGAGCCGCTGGTCAAGACCGGCGCCGTTTCGCCGGTGGAGATCCTGCGGCTCAAGCGCAGCGCCGTGGAAATCCGCGGTTCGCTGAACGCCACCAACCTGGCAATCCCGAGGGCGGAATCGGCGATTGCCGAGATCCGTAGCAAGATCGACGAATCGGAACAGACTTTCCGTTCGGAAGCGGCCAAGGAGCTGAACGAGAAACGCACCGACCTGTCGAAAATCACTGCATCGAGCATCGCCATCGACGACCGCGTGACCCGCACCACGGTGGTTTCGCCGGTCAAGGGCATCATCAAGCTGCTCAAGGTCAACACCATCGGCGGCGTCGTGCAGCCGGGCAGTGACATGGTGGAAATCGTGCCGTTCGAAGACAACCTGCTGATCGAAGCCAAGGTGCGGCCACAGGACGTCGCGTTCCTGCATCCGGGGCAGAAAGCGATGGTCAAGTTCAGTGCCTATGACTACACGATCTATGGGGGGTTGAGTGCGAAGCTGGAGCTGATTGGGGCGGATACCATCACTGACGACAAGGGCAACAGCTTCTATTTGATTCAGGTGCGTACCGACAAGAATCATTTGGGTGGGGATGCGAAACCGCTGCTGATCATTCCCGGGATGGTGGCGACGGTGGACATTATTACCGGGGAGAAGACTGTGCTGGACTACCTGCTCAAGCCGGTCCTGAAGGCCCGTACCGAGGCGATGCGGGAGAGGTAGTCCGGCCGTTGCTTTTGCGGTGATTCAACTGGCCTCTTCGCGGGCAAGCCCGCTCCCACAGGTTTTGTGGTGTTCGCAGAATTTGGGTTCGACACGGAC